>JABGUO010000380.1 GCA_018646565.1 Opitutia bacterium
GGGCAAGGAACTTTTGATCAGTGTATGGCGGCTTTAAATCAAACGGGCCTTGCATCCGCAATTCAGGAGTGGGTTTCCTCGGGAAAGCCATTTCTGGGAGTTTGCTTGGGCCTGCAAGTGCTTTTTGAGAAGTCAGAGGAGGGAGAGTTGCCAGGGTTAGCCTTGTTCCCTGGATATGTGCAAAAATTTTCCTTGGAGAGGAAATTAAAAATTCCTCATATGGGTTGGAATTCCGTACAATGGGAAAATGTACGACAGCATCCAATTCGAATTGGACTAGAGGATGGTGATCAATTTTATTTCGTTCATAGTTATCATGTGGTTTCCAAGGATATCTCCCTTTGCTCCCTCACTTCCAGTTACGGATATCCTTTTATTAGTGGAATTGTGCATGGTAATTGTGTCGCTACTCAATTTCATCCTGAAAAAAGTCAGGCAAAAGGTTTGCAAATTTACCGAAATTTCCTTGAAAAGGTAGTTGCGAAATTTACTCCTTAAGGATTTCCATACTTTTAAATACCCCACATAAAATGGACAAAGAAGCTACACTTACTATTGGCGAGAACTCCTATCCCTTACACATTGTCGAAGGCACTGAATCTGAAAAGGCGATAGACATTAGTTTACTTCGTAAAGAAAGTAAGTTTATTACTTTTGACGATGGATATGGCAATACCGGATCCTGTGAAAGTAAAGTTACTTTTATTGACGGCGATCAGGGTATTCTTCGTTACCGCGGATACGATATCGCAGATTTAGCGACACGGTCTAATTTTTTGGAAACTTCCTACCTGGTAATGTATGGCAACTTGCCAACTCCTGCAGAACTAAATTTATTTAGCGAGCGTATTGCAAAATTTACACAATTACCGGATGAAGTGGTAACCGCAATTAATTCACAACCCAAGAACTTACACCCCATGGGTGTATTAGCAGCGGGTTTACATGCATTGGGCGGTGCCTATCCTCATTTGTGTACCAATGATCGTAATTCAGATTTAGAGAGTTTTGATGAATCAGCCGCACTCATAATCTCAACTATTCGTACTATTGCGGCGACTAGGCATCGTTTTCTCTTAAACGAGCAAGTTCCAGAAATTAATCCAGCTGAAAGTTATTGTAAGAATTTCTTAACAATGATGTTTGCCAAAGAATCAGAACCAAAGGAAATTCCACCTTCGGTTACCAATGCCCTGGACTTGATCTTCTTACTTCACGCAGATCATGAGCAAAACTGCTCCACATCAACCTGCAGAATGATAGCATCAGGGGGAGCCAACCCATTTGCTTCACTTGCTGGCGGAGTTTCTGCCCTGTGGGGTCCGTTACATGGGGGTGCGAATATGGCCGTAATTAAAATGCTTAACCAAATTCACGATGCAGGCGATGATGGTAGCCGATTTATTGAGTCTGCAAAGCAGGGCAAGACCCGTCTCATGGGCTTTGGCCATCGAGTCTATAGAAATTATGATCCAAGGGCAAAAATACTAAAAGCGGCTTGTGATGACGCACTTGAAGCACTTGGAGTTTCGAGTCCAATACTAGAAATTGCGAGAAGGTTGGAAGAGGAGGCACTAAAGGATTCTTACTTTGTTGAAAGAAAATTATATCCTAATGTGGATTTCTACAGTGGGATTATACTGCAGGCACTTGGCTTCCCTACAGATACCTTTACGGTTCTATTTGCAATAGGCAGGTCTCCTGGATGGCTTGCTCATTGGAAGGAGATAGCAGAGACTGGTAAAAAGATACATCGCCCCCGCCAAATTTACCAAGGCTCTCCCCTTCGGCCCTATCTTCCAATAGGAGACAGATAGGAACTACTCGGTTACTTTCTTTGGGACTTGCCCTTGGGTGAGGACATCTTCCAAGGATAATCCCGCAAGCGAGCGTATACCTTTAATTAGCAGCCAAAATGCGTACGCACTCACTACCATACAAGGTAAGCTGATGATTGGGAAACTCCAACCCATCATTTTTCCCACTTCATCATTAAATGCTAATTTATCGATTGAAGGTTCCGTTACGACAATTGCGATTGCAAGAAAGTAGTTCAAGCATGCGCTTAGTATAAAAGTAAGGGCAATCAGCCATGTGCATTTCTTTAATAATTGGTTGAACTCATTTGTGTTCCCCCTCTCTGCTAAAGCTTGGTCTACTAAGTCCACTTGAATGACATCCGGATTATACAGAAAAAGCTTAACTAATGGCTTCTTTGTTTTTAATGTTATTACTGTAAGTAATCCGAGAATTCCAGGGAGAGCAGCTTCTTTAATTGCAAACATTGAAACTGTTGCACCCGGTAAAAGCCCAATTCCCCCGGTTAAAAATGCACTCAATGCCCCAAGAATTGATAAGAAATTCCATTTCTTTCTTCTGCAAAAATCCCATATCCCGTACCCAATAGGAAAAGAAATTGCCAGTAAGAGCATAACAGAACCGACCAATGTTCCATCCTTTGGCGATTGAAGCAGGTTTTCCAGTGAAGGACCAAACCAATCACCTCCTTTTCGAAGAAATACTATTGGAATAACAAGATTAAACCCTAGGTTTAACCACATGCTTTCTTTTTTTGGTTTATTATGATTTGGTAGAACTTGTTTCATTATAGCATTTTAAAAAAAACTAAAAACTTACATATGTCGCTCTTATTATATTATGCCTAATCAACTAAATATATTAATTTCCGCTGGTCCAACAAGAGAATGGATTGATCCCGTTCGGTTTATTTCTAATCCATCTTCGGGTAGAATGGGGTATGCCTTGTCGATTAATGCCCAAAAAAGAAATTATTCAGTTACTTTGGTGAGCGGTCCCGTGCACCTTCAAGAACCAAAGGGAGTTAACCTTAAACAAGTAGAGACAGCAGAACAGATGGGGAAGGCAATATTTGAAAATGCAAAACATGCCGACATCGTTATCATGTGTGCCGCAGTTTGCGACCATCGACCTCAAGAGCAATGGGTACAAAAAAAGAAAAAAGAAGCATTTCCTAATGAAATTAAGCTTGTGCCAACTATAGATATTTTACAAGAACTCGGAATTCGAAAGAAGGAAAATCAAATATTGGTTGGATTTGCAGCTGAAACCGAAAATTTTGAAGAGAATGCAAAAATAAAGTTGAAAAAAAAGAACTTAGACTGGATTGCCTTAAATGATGTTTCTCAAGAGGGAATCGGTTTTAATGCAGATTATAACAAAATTACGATGTTATCATCGGAGGGAAAAAAAGTTAAATTTGAATATTCCACCAAAGAAGTCTTAGCTAGTAATATGCTAGATTTAATAATAAAGTGAAAGCAGGAAAAAGCCCATTAGATAAAGTTCTTGGAAGACTTGACGATTTAGATGAAGTAAATCTAGGAATACTTGTTCAGCGACTTGCTAGAGAAAGGAAGCTGCTCGAAATTGTGTTTGATGTAATCCGAGACGGAATCTTGGTATTGGATGGAAATGGCGATATAAGCTATGCAAATATTCAGGGTAAGAAAATAATTGGCTTAAAGGATAATCAAACTACCCAAGTTTCACTACTCCGTGCCGCCCCTGAGATTGCAAGAGCAATTGGATTAGGCCATGGGAAAGAAGGGACTCAAGCAGAAGTAATCGTGCGTGAAATGGAGATATCTTATCCGGAACTTCGCTACATTCGAGTATATGCAGTCCCAATCGAAGAGGTCTTTGCAAAGCAGGAAGAAAAAGAGGAAATAGGAATTGCCATTATTATTACAGATATTACCGAAGATAAAGTAAGTCTTGAAGAAAGAATAGAGAGTGAAAGAGTTGCCTGCATTATGGACCTCGCCGCTGGAGTTGCACATGAATTGGGGAACCCACTCAATTCAATCCATATTCATCTACAGGTATTACGCAGAAATTTAGATCTAGAAAGGAAGGATCAGGAAAAGTCAAAAAAATCACTTATTACCTGTATTAATGAAGTAGAAAGACTAGATGGAATTATAGCTCACTTTCTTAAAGCAATTCGTCCTCAAACTCCGGATTTCAAGAAAATTAATTTGCTCACAATAATTGAAGAAACTGTACACTTAAAAAAAGAAGAATTAAGCGCTAAAAGTATCAACATAACTATGGAAGCAGGAGTCCGTGAGCCACATGTAAATGGTGACTCAGAGCAACTAAAGCAAGTTTTTTTTAACATTATTGGGAATGCAATCGAAGCAATAACTTCAAAGTCAGAAATTAAAATATTAAGTGGCTTAGAAGATCGTTTTGTATTCGTAAAAATAATTGATCATGGGAGTGGAATAAGTAAAGATGATTTATCTAAGGTTTTTGAACCTTATTAC
>JABGUO010000381.1 GCA_018646565.1 Opitutia bacterium
AACTGAATATGCCAAGATCAATCATAGGAGTTGCATATTCGTCAGATTCTATGAGTTCTAAAGAAATTCAATTAATACGCAAAAACTTCTGTCAAAACATCATCTCGTTGTACGGACAAACAGAAAGGGTCTCCATGGGCGTGACTTGTGAAAAAACTGATAATTTCCATTTGTTCCCAAATTATGGGTTTACTGAACTAATCCGAGAAGATGGCACAACTATCGATACGCCCGGAGAAGTTGGTGAAATTGTAGGGACCTCCCTATTCTCTCGTGCGATGTCATTATTACGATATCGAACTGGAGATATGGCTTGTTGGAAGGAATATTCGGTTTGTGAATGCGGTAGACAAATGCCAACTCTTGAGAAAATTATTGGGCGTAGCTATCAAACCGTGATAACAAAAGATGGGGACTCGGTTTCATTGGGGAGAAGAGTTTCTTTTCAGCAAATGATGCAATCTTTACCAATTGGAACTGGCATACAATTTACTCAGCGGATGCCAGGTTCTCTTCACGCGTTTATACAATCGCAGATAGAGGATGAAAGTCAGTTTTCAGTATCCATGGACTGTCTTTCAAAAGATTTCCATGTTAGTTTTGAATTCGTTGAAAACCCAATACTGCATTCTAATGGAAAACGTACTTTGATAATTTGAATCAATCAAGCAACGAAAGAGAGATTATTTTAGCGGCGGGAGCACCTGCGTTAGGAAGATAGGGTTCTGATTGGGTGAGGCGTTCCATTGCAATTTCAAACGTTGATGCATACGTAGACAAAATATCCTCATCTGTAACATTCGACCATGTTCGTTTAAGTGTCTCAAGAATTGTTTTTTCTACGTCTTCTTCACTTCCGAAATCATGCCTTACCATGTTCAAAAAGGTGGTAGGCGGGCCATTCCTCATATCTGAAACCGCTCCATAAACCTTGAACTTCTCAGTATCTGATAAGATTAACCGGCCCCCGAGATATTCTAATCTTGATTGAATGTATTCTTTGGAGATATTAGAGTTCTCATTTTCGAATTCCTCTGCCGCCAACTCTGGGTTAAGCAAAATGAGAATGTCATGGAGAATTGTTGGCTCTCCAGATTTAACTTCAAAAAAAGGATTGATATCGGAAATTGATAGTGCGAATAGGTTTTTTTGAACGAACGGCCTTATTGCAATAGAAGAACGATCCAAAAACCGGCCGTTCTGTATTGGAGATTTGTAGCATAAATGATGCCATTTTAGAGGATGTCGTTGGTTCTTTGAGATTCCAGATGAATTGATTGCGTCGAAAACAACTCTTCGGATATTCTTTTTCTTTAACCTGCTTTCTCTGAATTTTTTAAAATTTCTAAACGGGTGTCTGATGGATATGAATCTTGGATTGACATAGGGGAAATTGGAATAGTTTTCTGAATTGAATGTACCTTTTACTGTTTCAGCACCATGCCCTCCCAGTTCAATTATATTTGGAACAGGCCAGTATGAGCTATGGAGATACATCATATCGAAAAGACCCATTGAAGAGAGAATCCATAAAGCAAACTTATCCTCGACTTTTTCAAGTTTTAGTGTATGATTTTTCTTAAAGAGTTTTAGTTTCTCATTGTCATTGAACTTAAATCCATACTTTTGAGACAAGTCAGATACTACGTCGAAATCCTGTTTCCTCGATGACGTTGTATTGGTCTTGATCACTACTTTCTCAAGTAACTCTGGCTTCTGAAGAATAGCAGCCAATATAATCCTTGAATCAAGTCCCCCAGATAGTCCGAATTGTATGAAGACATCTTCCAATTGAATTAATGATACTGTAGATTCGGCGATTTTTTTTGCAGCATCCCGAATCGCTTTCGTATAATCATCAAAATCCATCCGAAACATTTCATTTAGATTCTTTGATTTTACGACGTTTTTTGGTATTTTGATAGAGGCTTCTTCAGAAATGCTTCCGCCTAAAGAGAATTCAATACTTTTGCCTGGTGAGAGGAGTTCTACTCCCTCGATTTGTGTCTCATTACTCATTGGCGCACAAGCTAAACCATGAGTCCATGCTCTCGTATCAATGGTCTTTTTATTCAATGTACACGGCATTCCTAAGCCCTTGCGTAATTCACTAAGTACGAATAATGAATCTGAGCAAACAAATAAGTCATCACTCACAAAGTAGATTACTGGAAAATAAGAAAAGGTGTCATTTGAAACCGTTAACGTATCATTTTTGATCTTGGCTGAAACATAGGCACCTTCGAAATCAATGGAGTCATGGACCTCTCCTTGCCTTTTCAACCAGTCTTGGAATCCTTTTTCACCCAAAACTATTGATTGAGCCTCATGATCTTGGAACCATCCCTTGAAGAAATAAATTGATTCGTCAACCTCAAAGATTGATTTCGTCCGGGATACACTTAGAACTGAGTTTATCTCACCTTTTTTTAATACAGTTATTTCTGTATCGTCTGAATTATTTTTTGTAATAATCTCATTAACTTGTTTGATTAATTCGTCCGGACCGTAAGCAAACAAATAATTCGACAAAAAGAATCAACCTGCCAATCCGTATTTATTCTGCTCAAGGCCTTCCCACAGCATGGATTTGCCAACCCTCATTTTCGAGTTTGGTGAGATCTAAGACTCGTCTTCCATCGTATAAAATTGGGTTGTTCATCCGCTTTGCAAGCCCACTCCAATCAATCTCTAAACAAGCCTGATGGGCGGTTACTAGCACAACAAGGTCATATCCTTCCGCTGAATCTATATCTTCAACAACTTCAATTTCTGCTGGGAAATCTTCTGGACGAAGATGAGGATCAAAAGCAGAGATTGCGATGTTCTTTGACTGTAAAGCTGATGCAAGGGGTTCTGCAGGTGTTTCTCTAGGATCCCCTACTTCTGCCTTATATGACCATCCCAAAAGAAGAATCTTAGCTTCTCCAGAAGGAACGCCTGCTTCGTAAAGTATATCGTTCAAAACACCAGCTACATGAAGCGGCATAGTTCGGTTTACAGCACGAGCTGCCGTGATTAATTCTGCGGGAACGCCCACGTCTGCAGCCCTCTGCATCATGTAATACGGATCAACAGGAATACAATGCCCACCAACTCCTACGCCTGGAGTATAACGGTGGAAATTCCATTTTGTTGCGGCAGCAGAAAGAACATCTTCGACATCGACATCCAATTCAGGAAATATACGTGCTAACTCATTAACGAGTGCAATGTTGATGTCGCGTTGAACATTTTCGATGACTTTAGCAGCCTCAGCAACCTCCAGTTTTCCTACATAGCGCACATCTTCGGTTGTTAACCGACTGTATAATGCTACTAATCCAGCTCCGATATCGGAATTAGAGCAGCCAACGACTCTTGCAACCTGTCGTACTCCATGAGCAGGATCCCCTGGATTGAAACGTTCGGGACAATATGCGATTTCGACATCGACTCCCATTTCCAAACCGAGTTCTTCTACTTCAGGTAGCCACGTTTGTGCTGTAACTCCAGGATACACAGTTGATTCGAGTACAACAATTGTCCTTGAACCTCGTTCCAGCGATTCAAAAATAGTCCGACCTGCTGTTTTCACATACGTTAAATCGGGTTTAAGATCCTCTGTAACGGGTGTTGGAACTGTTACAAGAATGACATCACAATGAGACACTGCTTGGGCAGTGGACGTTGTAATATGCCAACGTACTGCGTCTGGGCTCGGGATTATATCATTAACATCAGGGTCACCGGTTGGGTTTTCTCCACGCTTAACCATGTTTACTGTCCGTTCCGAAATATCAACGCCCCAGACGTTGAAACCAGCGTCATGAAATCCGATAGCGGTCGGTAGTCCAACATAACCCAACCCAATTATGCCAACCGTCAAATCCCCATTCTTTGCTCGTTGCTCAAAGTCTGGAGTCCATCCCATGGCTATTGCTGGAACCTTTTGTTTTTCAATTATGTGGGGGAAATACCGAAGAGTTGTTTTGCTTTCGACTAAATAGGGGTACCAATGAAGCACGTTTTAGTAACCGGGGGCGCGGGCTTTATTGGGAAAAATGTTGCCAAATACGCCATTAAAATAGGTATACAAGTTACAATTATCGATTGGGCAACTCTAAGTTCTGAGGAATCTATCGAATTTATTAAACTGGGTATCAATTACATTCAATATGATATTCGTGATACGGAGAAATTAAACACAATTGATGGGAAATATGATTCGATAATTCATCTTGCAGCTCAGGTTTCAGTACCCAAATCCTTTACTCACCAGAAAGAAACTGAAGAGATAAATATCGAAGGAACCGCTAATGTAATTTCACTTGCCAAAAGATTAGGGATTAAACGATTTATTCTCGCCTCATCTTCAGCAGTGTATGGTGATTGCAAAGATATCCCACTCACTGAAGACAACACAGGCACGTTGTTATCGCCTTATGCGAAAACCAAACACGAAAATGAAGAGATGATTAAAACTGAGTTTGAGGAAGGAAATGAATTCCTTGCATTACGGTTTTTCAACGTTTACGGTTCCGGACAATCTGCCAACTCTCAATATGCCGCAGTTATTCCAAAATTTTTACAATGCGTAAAGAAGAGTGAACCGATTACGATCTTTGGCGATGGGAAGCAAAGTAGAGATTTTGTACATGTCTCTGATGTATCTCGCCTCTTAGTTACTCTTTCAGTCGAGAGTTGGTCTTCCCCTGGTCAGCATGTCTTCAATGTTGGAACTGGCCAAAGTTGCAGCATCAGCCAACTCGTAGAATTAATTCAGGATATAAACGAAGAAAATCCATCCCTGGAGATTCGATATGAGGATGAGAGAAGTGGGGATATTCTTCATTCCGTAGCATCTATTCTTTCTATTAAAGAACAACTAAATTGGGAACCAATGATTTCTTTTGAGCAAGGACTTCGGCAATTAATTAAGGGGTTTTGAATTGAATATCACATGGTGTATGACTCGACATTTCAACTCGGATTTATGTTCGACCACTCAGATTGAACTGCTCGAAAGATTAAGCTTGGAGGGATACAAAATTCGGGCTCTGGGCCCTGACCAGCCTGTATCTCAAATTAGATGGGAGCATGTTAAGATAAAACAATCACGATTGAAGGGTAGAAAAGGTAGTTCGTTAGCAAATAATATTGTCAAGTTTCTAGAAAAAAATCTTGGTAATTGTGACCTCTTGTTCGTTGATTGGGCACTCGTTGGGAAGGTTGGTGCTTTTGCTGATAGAAATAATATTCCTTGGATTTGCATCGATAGATCACCTCCTGCGGATTCTGGTTTTTTATCAGCATTGCAATCAAGGGTTTGGAGAAAGGCTTGGAAATATGTCTCGGAATCGACGAAGAGTCGGAATTGCCTTGGAGGTACAGTGGTAAGTAAATCTCATAAGGATCTGATTTCAAATGAATTTCAACTAGAATCTGGAGAATTATGCATCCTGATGGCAGGAGTAAACCTCTCGCTTTTCAATGCAAAAGCAAATGACGAGCGTTGTTCGGGATTGAATCTAGTCTACCACGGTAGAATTGACCGAAATAGAGGTATCATGAATTTACCATTGATTTTAGAAAGGTTACTCGAAAAGGATATTGATGCCAGAATGCACTTCATAGGCGACGGAGATGTGTATCATCTATTGGAAAATATTTCAAGGACTCAGCCGAACCTAATTCTTCATGGGAAATTAAATCACAATGAAATACCAGAAAAAATCAATAATTACCAGATTGGTTTACTACCAATGCCTCCAATCTCTGCTTGGGCGATTGCAAGCCCCCTCAAGCGAAGCGAATATCTCGCTTCTGGGCTCGTTGTTTTGGGAATTAAACATCCCGGACACTATTTGCCAAATGACCACTCAAATCCAGAATGGTATGTATTAATTGAGCAACAGAATTTCGTCCAGGATGCAGTCACTCAGATAATGGAATGGGAGATAAAAGGTCATTACTCTAAGATGGGTTCAAAATCTAGAACCTATGCTGAAGAAAATTTAGATTGGGACATCATAATAAAGTCACTAACCAAATGGATTTATCAAAGACTCGAGTAAATCTGAATTAGATTTGAACAGACCTCATCAACACTATGCTTCGAAATTACGTCTCCAATATTTTCTGCTGATAAGAAATTTATTGAAAGGATTTTTTCAGTCCATACATTTATTTCATCCATTGAACATTTTTCAACGATATCTGGAAGTGAATGGATTGTATCAGAAGCAAGAACAGGCGTGCCACAAGCGAGGGCTTCCAAAGCAACCATCGGTTGACCTTCCCATTTTGATGGAA
>JABGUO010000382.1 GCA_018646565.1 Opitutia bacterium
GGGCAAGGATATAAGGTAGTGGTTGATTATGCCCATACACCAGACGCATTGCGAAACGCACTTAGTATGCTTAGGGAGTGTACAAATGGAAAATTGCACCTTGTCTTTGGATGCGGGGGAGACCGTGATAAAGGAAAACGATTAGAAATGACAAAGGTTGCATGTGCTGGTGCTGATCGAGTATGGGCAACTTCTGATAATCCAAGGACAGAATCTCAGGGAAGTATTTTTAATGATATGAGAAAGGGTATTTCTAAAAGTTCGAAAGTATATTTTGTGGATGACCGAAGAAGGGCAATCAGTATGGCACTTGATTCGGCAGGAAATGAGGATTGCGTTTTAATTGCCGGAAAAGGGCATGAAACTTTTCAGGAAGTACAATATACTGCGATTCCATTTGATGACAGGACTGTTGCGGGAGAATTATTAAGTGCAAAGCAATTAACTGACTAATGCCGATCTTCGATCCAGATAAGTTGGAGAAATGGTCCTGCGGGACATGGAAGGATACCCCGAAGGGGGATATCTCTGGATTTTCAATTGATAGCCGAAATTTACATTTTGGAGATCTCTTTGTCGCAATAAAAGCAGAACGTAACGGGCATGATTTTTTAAGATCTGCAACTGAGAACGGAGCCTGTGCTAGCATTGTAGAGAATGTAAAATTGGATGTTCCATTACCCCAGCTATTGGTCAAAGACTCACTACATGCATTTCATCAGATTGCCCACCAACACCGCTTGGAATTCGAAGGTGAAGTAGTAGGAATCACTGGGAGTTGTGGGAAAACATCGACCAAAGACATACTGGGTTTGTTGCTCGGAGAAGGGAATGCATTGTGTACAGAAGGCAATTTAAATAATCATTTAGGCGTTCCATTGACTCTTTTGCGTTGCGATAATAAAAAACACAAATTTGCCGTGGTGGAGGCTGGAATTAATCAACCGGGCGAGATGTCAATGCTCGCAGAAACAATTTCGCCGAATATTGTACTAGTCACAATTGTTGCACCTTCTCATTTAGAGGGGTTGGGATCGGTTGAAAATATCGCATCTGAGAAAGCAGAATTATTTTCCCGACCCGATAATGTGCGAAAAGTGATATTTCCACAAGAATGTCTGGAATATGAAAAGTTTTCTACTCTTTACAATACCGGTGAAGGGGTAGTGGTCCTCCGCGAGGGAGAACCAAACTCTGAACCCAATCCGATTGAAGCATTTTACTCCATTTGGACTGAAACAAACAAGAACGGGGACTCGTCGTTGCTAAGGCTTTGGCGACACGGGTCCCCCTCTTTTTCTTTATCATTACCTTATTTATCTAAGGGAATGGGAAAGAATGCTGCGCTTGCAGTACTAGCTGCAATAGAGCTGGGTGTTTCAGTCCAAGAAATTTCTGAACGCCTACCCCGCTTTCGTCCTTCGACCTTGAGAGGAAGATGCTTTCAAGGTCGAGGGCGATCCTATCTAGTGGATTGCTACAATGCAAATCCGGCATCGATGATGGATTCGATTGAATTTTTTAGAAATCAATTTCCTGATTCACCCAAATTATATGTTTTGGCAGGAATGGAGGAGTTAGGTAAAGACGGAAAGAATTTACATCATTCCGTTGGGCAGTGTATTGTACTTGATCCAACCGATCTCATAATCTTGATCGGAGAGAAAGCAACTTGGATGGCTCCCGCTTTATTGGAAAATGGGTACAGTGAAAGTCAAATTATTGTTCTTGCAGAAATAAATGATGCAATTTCATTAGTGGAAGATTTCGACGGAGCGATTTTATTTAAGGGCAGTCGTTCTTATCAGTTAGAAAAACTTCTTCCTGCCTGGGCAGTCGAAGAAAATGAGAATCGATCAGATGTGCAATGCTGAGTTACTTACAATTTGGCGAGGATTGGTTTGGCCCCCTTCGATTATTCCAATTTATTTCAATTCGTGCAATTCTAGCGGGAATAACTGCTTTGATAATTGGATTCGTTTTGGGGCCAAAATTGATAAAAATATTAAGGAGTTTTGGGGCAAGACAGGCATTCAGGGGAAAGGACGAAGTGGGAAAGTTAGCAGCACTCCACGAAGCGAAAGCAAAAACACCAACAATGGGTGGACTCTTAATTTGTGGATCCGTACTCTTCTCAACATTCTTGTGGGCAGAACCCAATATTTATGTGGTTACTGCAATGGTGATTTACATTATATTAACGGGAGTAGGTTTTGCAGACGATTACCTCAAGATTTCAA
>JABGUO010000058.1 GCA_018646565.1 Opitutia bacterium
AATGAATATCAAAAGCCAATTCGAAGGTCACGACAATGGGAACCTAATACCTTGTATGAAGATTATCGAAAATGCTGACTAAGCAACGATCTTCGAAACTTAGTTTTCTTCCGTAGAAGTCGCTTCGTCCAGTAAGTCACCCAATGAAGTAGTTAGGTCTTCCCCTACCTCATCATAAGCAGCAACCTCCTTGGCCAACGCGTCCTCGTCATAGTTTGCAGCTTTTATACTGAGACCAATTCGGCGTTCATCCTTGTCAATTTTGATGACTCGGGCTGAAACTTCGTCTCCCTCATTTAGGTAGTCCTTAATCTTTTCGATACGATCTTCAGAAACTTGGCTAATATGCACAAGTCCATCAATATCATGATCTAACTGGATAAAGGCACCGTAACCAGCTACACGGGAAACTTTTCCTTTGATCACATCGCCCATACGATAGAGACGATCGATATCTTCCCAAGGATCTTGAGTGAGTTGCTTCATACCTAAGGAGATTCGTTGATTATCAACATCTACCTCTACTACGATCGCATCGACTTCATCACCCTTCTTCACCATTTCACTTGGATGATTAATCTTACGGGTCCAGCTCATGTCAGAAACATGGACCATACCGTCGATTCCTTCTTCCAATTCTACGAAAGCACCATACGAAGTGAGGTTTCTGACCTTTCCTCGAACACGAGCACCTGGAGGATAATTGTGCGTCGCCATATCCCATGGATTCACATCCAACTGTCGTAAGCCTAGCGAGATTTTCTGGTCGTCTTTTTGTATTCCTAAAACGACTGCATCCACTTCATCACCGACATTTAAAACTTCACCAGGTTTAGTAATTCTCTTAGTCCATGACATCTCAGTAACATGTACAAGGCCTTCCACACCTTCTTCGAGTTCGATAAATGCACCATAAGGCACCAAATTCACAACCTTACCACGAACCTTTGCATTAATTGGGAACTTGCCTTCAATGTCATCCCAAGGATTGGAAGAAAGTTGTTTAAGACCCAATGAAACACGTTCACGATTGGTGTCGATGTCAATAATACAAACGGTGATCTCCTCACCAGTCTTAACCATTTCGCTTGGGTGAGAAACTCGACCCCAACTCATATCAGTAATGTGTAAGAGACCGTCTAATCCATCGAGATCGATAAAAGCACCGTAATCGGTGATGTTCTTGACCATGCCCCGACGAGTTTCACCCGGTATAATCTTGGAGAGGATTTCTCTCTTCTTGTCCTGCCTTCTTTCTTCGATTAATTCACGACGAGAAACAACAATATTCTTTCTCTCGCGGTTAATCTTTACGACTTTAAAATCAAATGTCTGACCCACGAATTGGTCAAGGTTTTTGGGAGCCTGTATGTCGACTTGTGAAGAAGGAAGGAAAGCATCCACTCCAATATTAACAACCAAACCACCCTTTACTTTAGAGCGTACTCGTCCAGTAATAACCGAACCTTCTTCGCAGGTATTGACAATCTTCTCCCAATTCTTCTTTTGTTCCGCTTTATCGAAAGAAAGTTGTGGATTCCCATCACGATCTTCCAATCGTTCGAGGAAGACTTCTAGGTCAGATCCAATTTCCAGATCTCCTAAATCTAAAAATTCGTGGGATGGTATTGTACCCTCCGCTTTGCCACCGAAATCAATCACCACTTCTGTGGGACGGATTTCCATGATAGTTCCAGATATAACGGAACCTTCTTTAAGTAATTCGATTTTGCTCTCTGCGAGCAATTCTTCCATAATAGCACTCATAGCTTGGATAAATATATAATACAAATAATGAACTTTTGAACCGCATTTGAGCGACTAAAATCAAGATTTGGGTTAAGGGTTTAAGATAGATTGAAAAGAACGAAAATTAATGCAAACGCATATAAAATACACTTATTAAGACTCGGGCAACAATAAACTGAGGATATCCTGGATTAGCAATTAGGGAACTAATTTATTGAGGGGGAATTCTACTATTCCTTCTGCTCCGACTCTCTTGAGTGCAGGAATTAACTCCCTTGAAACCTTGCGCTCAATCACAGTTTCAATTGCCACCCAGGAATCATCGCTGAGAGATGAAATGGTGGGCTTCCTCAAGGCGGGAAGATCTTGCAGCACCTCATCCAACTTACTGCGCTCAAGATTCAACTTCAGTCCTACTTTTGCATCTGCTTGTAAGGCGGCCTCAAGCATCATCCCGATATTTTCAATCTTCGCTTTTTTCTCTGGATTCGCCCAACTTTTTTTATTCGCAATTAATACAGTATTAGTCTCCATGAGCACATCCACAACTCTGAGTTTGTTGGCACGAAGTGAACTTCCAGTTTCTGTAAGATCAACAATCGCATCTACTAATTCTGGTACTTTCACCTCAGTTGCCCCCCAAGAAAACTCGACCTCTGCTGTTACATTATGACGAGCCAA
>JABGUO010000383.1 GCA_018646565.1 Opitutia bacterium
ACGGCTTCGTTCATCATTCCAAGTAAAGTACCATCACCTCCCACCACAAAACAGGCATCCGATCCTTCAATCAATCCGGCTTGACAGGGAAAATCCGAAGTCACGACCGTAGATACTCCGCTTTTTTTGGCAATTTGCTCCAGTTCAGATGCCAATGCCTCTGCACCAGGCTTTGATGCATTCGTTACAATTGCTATTTTTTGGAGGGCTTTCAATACAGTAGTTCGGGTTCGTTTGATATTCTGTTTTTTAATCTAGCCAAAAGTTGGCTCATCGGTCAAGTGTCCGAATGCCAAATTAGATCCTCTAAGTTTAACGGTTCTCCCCCTGTTGGAATTAAAATCTGATCTGCCTGATAATATTTGCGAAACCATTTCCTTTGTTTTGAAACCAATTGCCTTGTTGATAATGCAATGGCGGGTCCGATTTCATCCCGAGAAAGTTCTCCTCTTAAATAAGACAATATTTCACGATAACCCACAGAGGAAGAGGCGGGATAGTTATGCAATAATCCTCGATCAATTAAACCTTCGACCTCCTCAATTAATCCATTTGCTAACATTGATTGTGTTCGAAACTTGATCAGGTTTTCAATGTCTTCGTCTCCTCGGTCCACTAAGCATGTCTTTTTTTGAAAATTGCAGTAGGGTGTCGGTTTTTTCTCAAATTCTACCTTTAGTTCAAGAAGAGTAGATCCAGTTGCCATGCATCTCTCCAGTGCTTTTATTACCCGGACCGGATTGAGATTGTTTAATTTTTCAATTAATCCATCAAGTCCTTCCAACTGATATAACTCTTCCACGGAATTCTTAATTTCATTGCTTACCATTACCTCGTCCACTACGGCGGAAAAAAAAGACCGTAAATAAAAGCCGCTTCCTCCTACCACTAAAACTTTCCCTTTTCGCTGGTATACTTCCTCTATAATTGCCTCTGCATACTTGTTATATTGGGAAACATCATATCGTTGATCGACATTTGCCAAGTCCAATCCATGGTGCTTGACTCTCGTTTGTTCCTCATGATTAGGTTTCGCTGAACCGATATCCATTCCTCGGTAAAGTGCAACCGAATCACAAGAAAGAATTTCGGCCTCATTTTTCTCGGCCCATTCCAACGCCATTGCGGACTTTCCTGAAGCAGTTACCCCAGCTAAAAAATATAAGTTTGGCGTTCCAGATTTCACCACAGGTAGAGGAAGACAATTTTACATTTTAGACAAACCCGTAGATAAAGTCTCAGTACGGGCAGAAATCTTTTCCACGATTAAATCTGGATTCCCCAAGTTTTCAGAGATGCATTTGACCAGTGTACTTCCAATCACAACCCCATCGGCAACTGCACTGACTTTACTCACCTGTTCGGGCGTCGAAATTCCAAACCCAACCACAACAGGAAGATCCGTGTATTTTTTAATAGTGGTGACTCGAATGTCTAAATCATCTGCTAAATCTTTTCTCTCGCCGGTAACTCCCGCTCTTGAGACATAATAAATAAATCCGGACGAACTCTCGACAATTGTAGGAATACGATTCTCGGGAGTGGTCGGAGCAATAATAAAAATATTTTTCAATCCGTTCTGACGGCATGAAGCAACCAATTCGCTCGCTTCTTCAGGCGGTAAATCCAAAGTCAGTAAACCATCCACGCCCGCCTCACGCGACCGTGCAACATATTCTTCGATGCCCTGCGAAAAAATCAGATTGTAATAAGTGTAAAAAACAATTGGTACTTCTGAAAACTTTCGAATCTCTTCCACTAAGCGAAAAACATCATCTCGACCACATCCCGCCTCTAACGCCCGTTGTGCGGCTAATTGATTCGTCAAGCCATCTGCAAGCGGGTCAGAAAAGGGAACTCCTAATTCTAAAATATCAACTCCTCGTTCAATCAAAGCTCTACAAACCGATAATGATGTATCAAAATCGGGATCACATGCACACACATAGCCCACAAAAGCAGCACGCTTTTTTTCTTGGCAACTTGAAAATAGTTTCGCGATTCGATCAATAGTCTCCATAAGTAATTACAATGCATCTATTCTTATCAACGGCCCTTTTGGCAATGGAAAAGCTTTCCAAACTGCTTTTTATTTAAGTGATTTTTCTTTATCGTATTATCTATCCTATTTTTTTTCTGATCCTCTCTCCCTATTATTTAAAGAGGATGATTAAACGGGGAGGCTATGGGAAAAAATTGAAATACCGCCTCGGTTTTTGGCCACGACTACCTAACAAAGATTCAAAACGAACAAGAATTTGGATTCAAGCGGTCAGTGTCGGTGAACTGTCTTCTATCCACTCAATCCTACGCTCTTTTCTATCCAATTCAAATTTTGAAATTGTACTCAGTGGTACAACAAGTACCGGGCAGAAAATTGCCGAGCAAAAATATTCAAAAGAACTCCTCGCCTCCGGTCCATTCCCACTGGATTGGTTCCCCTGTTCATGGCTCACTTGGTCTCGAATCAAACCCGATCTTGCGATTTGCGTGGATAGTGAACTTTGGCCCGAACATATGCACCAAGCAAAAAAGAAAGGGATTCCATTTTGTATTATCAACGGCCGGTTGTCGGATCGATCATATGATCGACTTCGTAAGTTGGGCATTTTCCAAAATTTATTAATTCCAAAGCACTTACAAATCCTCGCCGCCTCGGTAACTCAAGAAAAAAGGTGGCAGGAAATTGGAGTCACTCAGGATAACACTTTTTCCACGGGAAACCTAAAGATTGATATTTCTCCTGCCACCCCACCCTCTGATTCGAAGAAAGACCAGAGGAAACAAGAACTTGGGTTTCCTCCCTCCTCTCTCGTACTGGCTGGAATCTCAACATGGTCGGGCGAAGAAAAACTACTATTGGATGTATTACAAGAAATTCGCCAAGCCAAGATTGATGCCCGACTAATTCTCATCCCCAGGCATGCAGAAAGAAGAAATGAGGTAAAAAGCACGCTATCTGCTTTTTCTTTTCCCTATCGGCAAAGAACCATTCCATCGAATGACAACAGTGAATGCATTGTTTATCTGGCCGATACAACGGGCGAACTTATTGATTTAATCGAGTGTGCTGATGTTGGCTTTCTCGGAAAAACTCTCCCCCCACGTGATGAAGGACAAAACCCAATCGAACCGGTTTCAATGGGAATCCCTTTGGTCATTGGCCCTGCCTGCACAAATTTTCCAGAAACCTGCCAAGAATTAGTAATTTGCGGAGCCGCTCGACAAGGAGACTCGATTGAGTCAGTCATGGAACACCTTCATTCTCTAATTGAAAATGAAGAACTGAGACTACAAATGAAAAAAGCCGGATTGAAATGGAGGCAAGAACAGGGATCACCTACAGAGAAAACGATAGAGAAACTCTTGGAATTCTGCAAAAATTAATTCTTCCTGGTGGACGGAGATTCAGAATCAATAAAAGAAACCACATCGGTCAGTAAAGGAGTAGGCCAAATGTGCCAGGAAGTAGTTCGTCTCACCAAAGAAAAGTGTCCGTGAGAATGATAAATCCTAGTCTGGGCATGTCCCCCTGCACTTCTTAATTTCTCCGCGAATTCAGCCGCCAATTCATGGGGAATAATGGGGTCAAAAAAGCCGTGCATAATGAAAAAAGAGGGGATTTCTCCCTCGACTTTAATTCCCATTGGCATGAACAGAGAAACATCGAATTCCGAAGGAAAAAGATCCCGGTAGAGAAATTCTTTCGAGGGTTCAAATTGAAAAGGACAGGACATCGGGATCACCCCTTTTATCCAATCTAAGTTACCCCCTAATTCACTGAGGTATTTTGAATCAAGGCCAACTAAACTTACACTATGTGCACCCGCAGAGTGACCCATTAAAAAGATCTTATTTCGGTCTCCGCCAAATTGGGCAATATTTTCTCTTACCCATTTTACGGCTAACGCAACATCTTTTGGAAAAGCAGGGAAACGAACGGCGGGGTAAAGTCTGTAATTAATCGTAGTGAACACGATCCCTTTTCGCGCAAATTGTTTACCAATTTCCCGGTGATAGTCTTTTTGTCCCCATCGCCAACTTCCACCGTGAGTAAAAATAATCACCGGGGAATCATGGCATTTTTCAGAACTCACCACGTCAAGAATTTGCCTGGGATCACTCCCATACGGAAGATTTAAGGTTTCTTCAGTGTCCTTGCTTTGGGGAAATAAGGAAGGAACAGCATTTAAAATTCCACTTACAAAAAGCGGTACAATAAAAAGGTAAAATGTAGTTGATAACCTCAAGAAGAAAGGGATGGGGCGACAGACCGGATTCGAACCGGCGACCCTCGGCACCACAAGCCGATGCTCTAACCAACTGAGCTACTATCGCCATATAA
>JABGUO010000384.1 GCA_018646565.1 Opitutia bacterium
ATTGAACTGGCTCGGGAGATCGAAATGGCCGGACTCACCCGTGCGGCACAGGCAGGCGAACCAAGATGGCTCGAACTGGAAGAGAAAATGGGTACTGTAGCCCGTCTAGCTAATCGTGATTTTGAAAAAGAAGTCATGGATAAACTTTTTGAGTCCACTCCAAAAGGTTCTTCCAAAATCTCTTTTTTCCCAAAACTGGCCTGGCTCGGAATCGCAGCTGCAGTTGTATTGCTTTTCCTCAACTTACAGGATCAAGTCCCCAATAATCCCGGTGTAGCTCAAGTCATGAGACTAGAAGGGGAAAACCTTGTTTTTAACCAGAAACAGGTATTACAAAAAGGAGAAGAATTTATCATTAAACAAGGCCTTGTGGAAATGGCGTTTCGGGAGACGGGGGTTAACCTCGTAGGCACAGGCCCCTTACACATGACCGTCATCAATAACGATCGAGTCTTTTTAAAAGAAGGTGAAATTAAGCTGGTGGTCCCTCCTCAGGGTATCGGTTTTGTAGTCGATACCATGGAAAGAAAATTTGTGGATCTGGGTACCAGTTTTGTGGTTCAGGCAAATGAGCAGGGTTCCAAAATCCTGGTTTTGGATGGAGAAGTAGCGGTGGGAAGTAGTGACGACAGCCCCAGTAAACTTATGAGCAAAGGCTCCATGGCTGATTTCGACCGAGACGGAAAAATGAAACTTCGCGGAGAGAAAGAAAGTGGTGTGCCTGAACTTTCTGTTCCTCCAATGATCCAAACCAATTCTTCTTTGAACGGAAAAATCTTTGGAGTAAAAAAAGGATCTGAACCCAGACCCAAAAGTAAAGATGAGGTACAGGAAATAACCATTACCAAAAGATTCCTACCCTTAATTAAATCAGGATTTAAGGATCAGATAAAACTCGGACAATTTGTACAGGGCCGACCATTACGCTTCTCTGGCATTGCCGGGAGCTACAATCATTTCCCAGAAAATGTGAGCCTCGATTCTTATTCCACAATTCATGGATGGATGGCTTGGTATAGTGGAAAAGTCAAAGCTCTTGAACCGGGGAAATATCGTTTTTGGGGCTATGCGGACAACAACCTACTGGTATCCATCAATGGGAAGACTGTATTTGAGGGCTCCCGACATGATTCACACTTCCGAAATGACCTTGAGGTTTTCCGTAACAATCATCCTTCCTATCCATGTCTCAACGCACGGGCCGGCTTTGCCCGAGGGAAATGGATCACCATTGGAGAGAAACCCGTTCAGATTGACCTTCTCTTTGGTGAAAGAAGTGAAAACCTGACATCCGGTATACTTCTCATCGAAAAAGAAGGAGTTCCCTACGATAAAACATACTGGGGACAACCCAGGTGGCCTCTCTTTTTGACCGAGTTTCCATCCGATGCACAATTGGCTGAACTTGATCAGTTAAGAATACATATGGAAGAAGCTATTCAGGGCTCTTTTTCTGTTCAGGAAAAATCCGTTTGGCAAGTGGTGACTGGTTCCTAGATTAATTTCGCCTAATCCAATTTTCCTGTTTGCCCCAAGCCCTATCGATTGAAATTATTTTATTTCATAATTCTATTATTACCTATGATCAACAAATCTGCCCGCCTCATATTACTTAAAATCATTGCTCCTCTTTTTGGATTCTCCCAATTACCGGCACAATCATCAGTTGATTTATTCAACGGCAAAGACCTGACCGGTTGGATTGGAAAGCAGGAATTTTGGCGGGTCGAAAATGGGACCATTGTAGGTGAGACGACCAAAGACAAGCCCACCAATGGAAATACTTTCCTGATTTGGAAGGGTGAACAGGTACAGGACTTTGAGTTTTCATGCATGGTAAAATTTAAAGGAAATAATTCAGGTGTCCAGTATCGTAGTCAACCAGTAGGTGAGCTAAAAGAATACGTATTGCGCGGCTATCAGGCAGACTTACACCCGAAGCAGGAATTCTTTGGCATGCTTTACGGAGAAAAATTTGGGAAAAGAGGAATCATCGCCAAGCGTTGGCAAAGAGTGAATGCAAAAGGGGATAAGGATGTTGAGTTGTTGGGGTCGGTTGGCGACAAGACCGAACTCGATGGAACCAAGTGGAATAAATTAAGTATTATAGCGGTGGGTAACCGGCTCATTCATATGGTCAATGATGTGATCGCGGTGGACATTACCGAAAATCATCCAGATGCGATCGCTAAGGGTCGCCTTGGCCTGCAGCTCCATCAGGGAGATGCAATGAAAGTTCAATTTAAACAAATCAAATATCGTAAACTTTCCGGAAACAGTGCGAAAGAAGCACTCGAGAAAGCCACCGGGAGCAAACCAAAAAAGCAGGCGGCCCAATTTACTCCTTCCAAGAAAATGGAATCTCTTACCCGTTCTGCAACTTCTCCCGCCCGGATCAATATTGCTGACGGATTCAAAATCGACCTCCTCTATTCCGTACCCATGGAAAAACAGGGATCATGGGTGGCGATGTGTATGGATGATAAAAATCGCCTGATTGTAAGTGATCAATATGGTGGACTTTATCGTTTCCCCGTTCCCGAAGCGGGTAAAAATGTTGACCCAAGTACCATCGAGCAAATCACTTATTCCACGGAAAAACCGGGTATGAACTCCCCCACAGATGCTCAAAAGAAACTTCTACAAATTGGACATGCTCAGGGACTATGCTATGCATTTGACAGCCTCTATGTCGTAGTTAATTCCCGATCGAGTTCCACTGGTGCCGGCGTATTCCGTCTTTTGGATACCAATAACGATGATCAATTTGACAAGATCGTAACCATCAAAAAACTTTCCGCAACTGGTGGCGAACACGGTCCCCATGCGATCTTTCCTTCTCCAGATGGCAAACATCTCTATGTGGTAATGGGCAATCAGACGAAC
>JABGUO010000385.1 GCA_018646565.1 Opitutia bacterium
CATTTTGCTGGGTTTGCAAAAAAGAAATTGCCGATTGAAGATACTCTTCAAGATTTTCCTTTGTCTTTAAAGGAATCTGATCATCTTTGATCGGTAATTTTTTTCTAGTTTTTTTAGAAAGACGCAGGCGCATGATGGTAAATATTGATCTGTAATAGTTTTGATATATAAAAAGAGATGAATCAAGCTGAAACCTCTATTCAATGCTTTGATCTGCTCGACCAAGAGAACTTAAGCAGTAAGTCCCTCCTCCAATCAGCCTTTCTCCGTCATAAAGAGCCAAGACTTGACCTGGAGTTAAAGCCCGTTGGGGTCGCTCAAAAGTAATTTCCGCTTTCGTGGAATTGATGGGACGATAGAGTAGGGGGACGGAAGCATCTCGATAACGGGGTTTTCCCAATAATTGAACCGGTTGGGTCGGATGGTTTTCCGTAAGGAAGGACAGCGATTCAATTTCATATTTACAACCCCACAATGTAGGTTCATTTTCGCGATCAAAAGCAACAATTAGCTTATTTTCGCTTTCATTCTTTCCCGTAACTACAAAATTTTCATTATCGGTGTTGGATGGCACCCCAATACCGCGTCTCTGACCTAAGGTATATCGGTGTAAACCTTTATGCTCACCAACAACTCGCCCCTCGGTCGTTACAATCTCACCAGGCTGATCGTCGAGAAAGTTAGACAAGAACTCTCCTATTTTTACTTTTCCAAGAAAGCAAATACCTTGACTATCTTTTTTCTCTGCGACGGGAAGCTCATATTTCTTCGCAATTTCACGAACTTTTGGCTTTGTAATCTCACCCAGAGGAAAGCGGGCTCTTTCAAGTTGATTCCTAGTAAGGCGGGCAAGGAAATAAGACTGATCCTTATTTTTATCTATTCCCTCCCATAATTCTGCGGTGGAATTTGAATTTTTTACTCTTCTACAATAATGACCAGTGGCAAGGGAAGAAAAGCCATTTTCTTCCGCATATTCTAGTAAAGCTCCAAATTTCATCGCTCGATTACATAAAATATCCGGATTGGGAGTAATTCCATTTTCATAGCCTCGCACCATAGGTAAGACCACTTCATTTTGGTAAAAATCAATAAAGTTTACCACGGAAAATGGAATCCCAATTAATTCCGCTACCGAACGGGCATCCTTTAGATCACGTGCACCGGGGCAATCGCCTAGTAAATCATCCTCATGCTCCCAAGTTCGGACATAAACTCCCGAAATAGTATAGCCCTGCTCTTTGAGCAATAAGGCAGAAACCGCACTATCAACCCCGCCCGAAAGGGCGACAAGAATTGGATTATCGGAAGAATTGTTCATTTCAATAATAGGTACTACTTAATTCTTTTGAAAGGAGCAAAATTTTTCGATTGGCTCGAGCGAAAGAGTAGATAAGACAATAGGCTATGTATTCTCGAGGTGGGCATGTTTGCATGGAAACTATCAACAAAGGCTTAGTCTTTTTGGAAAAAGATTGGGACGGTGGACGCTTGCCCGAAGATTTGGTGGAAGAATCGGGGATGATTGGCTCAACATTCTCCATTGTTGAGAGTGAAAAATCGGCTCGATTGGGAGGTTATATTAAGGAAGGAGGAGAGGTTCATTTTTTGGTTAATAAAAATGACTACCCCTCACTGGAACTGAGCAAAGAAAGAATATTCCTTGCCACAAATTTTAATGGTTGGACAGAAGCAATTGGAGAACCGCAATGGGAATTACTACCAAAAAATTTGGAAGAAAATGTCATACAATTGTCAATCGACTGGAAAGTTGCTTTGGAACTGAAAGCATTCTCGTTTAAATTCGTCACTGAACAGAAGGTATGGTTGGAACCACATGACCCGATTTCAAGAAGTGAGATAAACGAGCTCGGATCGAGAAATTTTATTTTTGATCCTCAAAGAACGGGACAGGATATTCTGTGTTTTGAGTTAATGGAGGGTCCCCGAAAAGAAAACTTGGACCAATGGATAAACCTGGTTCCAAGTGGGAAATTCGGATATGAGCAAACTTTGGAGGGTAGTTCATTTCGAGTTTTTGCTCCCCGAGCGGTTACAGTGGAATTACTTTTGTATAAAGTGAAAGGAATGGAGCGGTATTCGATGACTCGGATGCATGATGGTAGTTGGGAAATTACCCTGACGGATAATTGTGAAGGATTGCCCTACAAATATTCGGTCCACCAGGTAATAAGAAAGGGAGAGCCCAAGCTTTTCGAAAAAGAAGTCGTGGATCCCTATGCCCGTGCAATGGACGGAAGAAATGGCCCTGGTCTCGCGTTAACAGTTCAACCATCAGAAAAAAAACACCTTTTTCGCACACCCCAAAAACAAGACCTAATCATTCTCGAGACCCACATCCGGGATCTACTTACCAATGCTCCTATTCCTTTATCTAAAATGGAAAGAATGGAGTTTCGCGGGCTTTCGAAATGGCTCCAATCCGAAGATTGCTATCTTCGTAAGCTGGGGGTAAACGCAATCGAAATCCAACCCATTCATGAATTTGATGCCCGCACAAAGGAGGAGTACCATTGGGGCTATATGTCAGTTAATTTTTTTGCACCCTCCTCTGCCTATGCAAGTAATGCAAAAGATGGTTCTGCCGTACACGAATTCAAGAGTCTTGTCGAACGGTTCCATGAGGCAGAACTCGCCGTTATCATTGACGTGGTTTATAACCATGTCGGAGTTCCGTCCCACCTCTCTTTTCTGGATCGTGAACTTTATTTCTCAACAGATGAAGATGGAAACCTGAACAACCATAGTGGTTGTGGAAATGATATTCATGCAGAATCTGGTGCGGTACGAAGGCTAGTGATTGATAGTTTGGTCTCGATGATCAATGATTTTGATATTGATGGATTTCGATTTGATCTTGGTGAACTCTTAGGAATCAATCTTCTGTCTGAAATTGAGATCGAGTTATTAAAAGTAAAGCCCGACATAATATTAATTGCCGAACCTTGGAGTTTTAGGGGTCGTTTGCCTGAAAAAATAAATCAGACGGGATATAGTTTATGGAGTGATAATTGTCGTGAAAAACTCCTTAACTTTGTTCGAGGAAATGGAAAACAATGCGAAATTATTAATTTACTCAAGGGAAGGCTGGACGGGCAAAATACTCATCCGTGGCAATCCATTAATTACCTTGAGTCTCATGATGACCTTACCTTTATCGATCGCCTTTGTTCACCGGATGACTGGGAAAACGACAGACCTCCTGCACCAGTAATTGCCCAGGCGAAACTAGCCATAGGATTACTGCTACTCTCACCCGGGATACCGATGATTGCATCTGGACAGGACTACTTACGAAGTAAAAAAGGCGTTCAAAACACCTATCAAAGAGGCGACTTAAATGCCCTTGATTACAACCTTTTTATGGAAACTCAGGATTTCCATAATTGGACAAAAGAGCTCATTTCATTACGCAGTTC
>JABGUO010000059.1 GCA_018646565.1 Opitutia bacterium
CCTCCTCGTTGTTGCTCTCCCGGTCGCGACAAGCAGGACATTGAGTACCATCTTTGGAGTGCCATTCGAAATCACATTCTGGACAAATTTTAAACATTTTCAAAGATTTACTCCCCTCCCCTCTTTTTTACCACAATAATTTCCTTGCCCATGTTCTATTATGTAGCAAGAAATTAGTGTATCGCCCGCCATATGATTTTCTTCCTTCTAAGAAAGATACATTGTAAATTTTTTTGCCCAAAAAATTTAATACACCTTTTCGTTTTTATTTTTGGAGTGTTCAGTTCTATTTCACTCGAAGCAAGATCGCCAATAAAGGAATCTCTAGGAACCATTCAATCCAGAGCATTAAATGGAGACCCCCATTACCAAGGAGTACTGGCACTGTTTCACAAATTCGGTGAACGGGGTTTAGCCATCGACCTGAAAGAAGCAGAAAGATGGGCAAAATTAGCCGCGGAGAAAGATGGTGCAGTAGGACTATGCACCCTTGCCGCACTATCTCTTGAAAATGGAAAAGTGAATCGTGGTCACTTTCTGTATGACGAAGCATACCTCCATTCTAACCTCCTGGCTCTTGCCAAAGCAAAGGATCCCCTTGCAATGTATTGTTTGGGGATGATTGAAATGGATAACCCCCCAAGGAATTTCACTAAAGCAATTCGTCACATAGAATCAGCTGCTGAGAAAGGTTATGCCACTGCACAAGCAACATTGGGAATGATTTACTTTACTGGAATTGGAGTTAAAAAAGACTCAAACCTCGCAATAAAATGGTGCTCTCGGGCAGCACGAGAAAAGCTTCCATTAGGTATGTTTTACCTAGGCATGGCTTACTCGATTGGAGACAGTATTGAGAAAAATGAAGATTATGCCCTTCGTTGGATTCGTACTGCAGCAGACCGAGAATTAGTTATGGCACAATTAACTCTAGGGATGAAATACGCTACTGGAGATGGAGTGGAAAAAGATTTAGAATCTGCGGTAAGCTGGCTTCACCGGGCATCAATAAGCGGGTCTTCGGAAGCAAAACTTCAACTACGAAAATATGAAAACCACCTTGAAAGGCTGAGGAATCCTCCTGCAGTTTACATTCCTGAAAATCAAACAAAATCAGTCTCGAATTTAGCGGAGGCTAATATTAATAATAATTCCGAAAATATTCCGATGAACCCACGTCCTGTCATTTCTATCCCCAGAAACGATATTTCAGAGGAGGATGAAATAGGTTTTGATGCAGTTGAAGCGGCAATGTCAGTTCTTACCATCGATAAAGACCGCGAAAAAGCAAAAACACTGCTTGAAATTCCTGCGTCAAAAGGCAACCCAATTGCATGTAGGCATTTAGGTTGCCTCTATTATAAAGAAAACAATTACAAATCGGCGAAGAAATGGTTTGATAAAGCTGCCCTAAAAATGGATCCTGAATCTCTTCGGTACTTGGGGATTTTATTTTTTCTTGGCCAAGGAGTTGAACAAGATTATCCCACAGCAGATTCATGGCTCACAAAAGCAGCTCAATCCGGTGATCTTGAAGCATCCAGGTATCTGAGAATTGTGAAGCAGTTTCAATAGACCACAGTTAGAAGTTCTAATCGTGATTTTAGGATCACACCATTTTTATATAATTAAAAGTTCGTTCGCTTTCTTGAGTCGCAATCGAATTAAGATCTTCTCGAAATATAAATAAATCAACTCCGCGATCCTTAGTTTGAGGTTAGGATTGAGACACTATTTTTTTAGAGAGGTAAAAGAAACACAGAAGAATGACAAAAAAACATCGAGCAAACTTCTAGTTAATAGAGAAATAACGAAAAGTATAAATTAGCCAAGCGGTTGAGTACTTGGACAACGGATATAATTTTATTGCATTAAATAATCAAAATTCAACAGATAAAATCAGTTTACATGTGTGTAAACTGGACAACAGGAATAATCAATTGATGGATTAATTATTCTGCCCAAGCCGCGTCTCTCAAATCTAAAACAATACCATTTGTTCCGGGCTTTAATTCCACTGGTTTGGACCAAACAACTCCAACCTGTCCAAGTGGTGAAGAACCAACAATAAAGTATTTCCCTGCCTCAATATTTTCGAGGTTAGCCTCTCCCATTGAATTAGTCTTGATCCGGGCAAGACTTTTAGTCGCTAATGCATTTCTAATCGCGGAAGCAATACCTGGGAAACGGTATCCCCTTTGCACTGACCTTGCCCAAAGCTCTGCTCCAGTATCAATCCCCTGACCAGCAGGGATTCGTACTCTCGAAGAGTTTAAAATACTTTCAAGGTCATTTTTCACCAAGAAGAACTCAGTGAATCCAGCAGGTCGGTTTTTATTATTAAGAAACTGGACTTGAGCACGGAGTTGGATACTTGAATCACCATCAGGAATCTTTTGGATACCGGGAGATGTAAGTGAAGAATTAGGTAACATGTTGCTCGAAGAAGGAGAAGGACGGTATGACGAAGAAGGCAACGGTCTTGGAGTGTAAGTACTTGTAAAGGTCCGGGGAGCAGGGGTTGAACGAATCGGAGAACTTTCATAATTACTCGACCTTCTAGAATTTCGGGGTACAGAAACTTGCATTGTACTTCCACCACTGCCTCCCTTTTTCAATACACGAATTGCTTCCCTTGCAGCAACTAGTGCGTTTTCTAAAGAAGAAATTCGATTTTGAGCATCTGATAACTCGCCATTTAATAAATTAACTTTCATGTTGGCTGATTGTCCTCTCTC
>JABGUO010000060.1 GCA_018646565.1 Opitutia bacterium
TATTACCGTTTTCGTAAAAGTCTAAAAAAGTTAAATTAATCCTTCCATCTTACCATTTTGCACATCTTATGCCAAGTATAGAATAAGAAATATTTTGTTTAAAATTCACACCTCTATTAATCTGAATTAAATCCGAAAAATATGACTCAAGTCTATGTTTATCATTACTTAAAGTTATAATTGGGTCGGGCATTTTTGTTTGAAATAAAATTTCAAACGATCCCTGATAATAGAATTTCAGAAATCAATAATCTATAAAACCTCAATTATTAAGGTTTATAGGAGTAAAGTTACTGCTTTTTTTCGAGAGTCTTTGTTAATGGACCCACAATTTCTACAAAGTTGCCATCTGGATCTTTAAGCATCAGAAGGCAAATATCTTGCGGTAATCCTTCAGGGAGAACCTGGGGGCTTTGTGCATATGGTTGATAACCATATTTTTTTGCCCGGGAAATAATTTTTTCAACATTTTTTACGAATATGGTAAGATAAGAAAATCCGGCAGTAGAATGGATGTAGGGCTGTTTCACAATGCGGGTTGGCTTTTTTCCAGCCACTTGCATTAGCTTCAGTTTGGTGGAACTGTTTTCATCCCCTAAGCGTAGCACATGAATGTTCAGTTCAGTTCCATCTGTTAAACCCACTAACTTGGGGAACTTTCCGGCCACTTTAAAACCATCTTTTTCCTGAAAACCAACAACTTCTTTATAAAATTGAAGAGACTTTTTAATATCTGTGACTACAAGGCCAATATCAATAGTCTGGTTTGCAAAATTAGATTTCTCCACCGCGGTTCCAGTAAGAGTTGATAAAATAAAGAGTACAAGGAGACAGGTTTTCATTGGATTAATTAAATGAGTAAAAGGAGTAAAAGATAGTGAATAGGCATAATACTTTTTCTGACCTTTTACCCGCAAGCTCATAAAATAATATGTTTTTAAACATATTTCATACTTGATCAAAATGTTGCTCTATCTTTTAGGTAGTAATGATGAGATATTTTAGTTTTTTAGTACAGATTTGTATTTTTTTTAATTTCCTTTCGCTTTTCGGGAAACCAGATAAGCCTAATGTTATCCTTATTTTTGCGGATGACCAAGGATACGGAGATCTGAGCTGCTTTGGATCGAAAACAATCAAGACTCCTCATATTGACCGAATTGCACTGGAGGGGAGGAAGTTTACCAGTTTTATGGTTGCATCTCCCGTTTGTACTCCCTCTCGTGCTGCTTTAATGACCGGTTGCTATCCCAAGAGGGTGGGAATGCACCAACATGTTTTATTTCCCAGTTCTACGAAAGGGTTGAATCCATCAGAATATACTATTGCTGATCATTTTAAATCGCTCGGTTATTCAACTGCCTGCTTTGGTAAATGGCATTTGGGGCACCACAAAGAAGTCCTTCCGACCTCGAACGGTTTCGATACTTATTTTGGAATACCTTACTCCAATGATATGAACCATCCAGATAATAAGGGAAAACCAAAGGGGGGGACCGATGGGATGGATATACTATGGGCGGACCCCGAGTCCACGCTTACGAAATGGAAAACTCCTTTATTTGAAGACGAGAAAATCGTGGAACTTCCTGTCGATCAGCGCACAATTACAAGGCGTTGCACTCAAAAAACAGTCGATTTTATACAGGCGAAGAAGGATTCCCCCTTTTTTATCTATGTACCGTATTCAATGCCTCATATTCCGCTCTATGTTCCGGATGAAATCCGCGACCCAAATCCAAAAAATGCTTACATCAATACCATCGAGCATATCGATTCCGAGGTCGGTCGGATATTAACAACTCTGGACGACCTGAAGCTTAGCGGCAAAACCTATGTGATTTATACTACTGACAATGGTCCTTGGTTATCATTTCGTCATCACGGTGGTTCTGCCGGTTCATTGAGAGAAGGCAAGGGAACAACCTTTGAGGGGGGGCAACGAGTTCCTTGTGTGATGCGCGGACCGGATATTCCAGCAGGTACAGTATGCCCAGATTTAATCGGAACAATTGATCTTTTACCCACCTTCGCCGCTATTACCGGATCGCAACTTCCCAGAGGGAAAAAGATAGATGGTGTGAACGCAATCAATTTACTCACCGGCAAGGGTAAGTCGAAAAGGAATGAATTTATTCACTACACTTCGCGGGGAGAAGTGGAAGGAATCCGACAAGGGAACTGGAAACTTTTGATTAAGAAAAAACGAGGCAAATCGGTGGGCAAAAAAGACATTTTATTATTTGACTTGGAGAAAGATCTTGAGGAAAAAAATAATTTGGCAACCCAACGCCCCGCGATTGTGACTAAACTGCAATCACGAATGGAGCAAATTGATGGAGAAATTACTCAAAACGCCCGTGCACCTTGGAATAAGTGATAATCGGAGCAGAGACCGATCACATGTTAAGTTCAGGGCTATCGCAGGATAGAAACTGATTTCTGCACCGCTGTTATAAAGCGTTCTGCATCTTCCATAGAATTATAAAATGCAAATGACGCTCGTGCTGTGGCTTGAACACCAAGTACTTTCATAAGTGGTTGGCAGCAATGATGACCGGTGCGAATAGCAATTCCTTCTCCGTCTAAAAGGGTGGCTAAGTCATGGGGGTGCACGCCCTCAATCAAAAACGAAATAACCGAAGCCTTATTGGGAGTTGTACCGTGTATGGTAAGACCGGGTACAGAAAGAAGTTCAGTCTGAGTAAATTGAAGTAGTTCATTCTCATGCTGGGCAAGTTCATTCATGTCATGTTGGCGAAGATAATCAATCGCTGTGGCAAGGCCAATCGCACCAGATACATTGGGAGTACCGGCTTCGAACCTTTGCGGAGTAGGGGCATAGGTTGTACCGCTGAAACTTACCTCATCAATCATATCGCCACCACCTTGGTAGGGCGGCAGAGATTCAAGGATTTCCTTTTTTCCATACAATACCCCGATACCCATTGGACCAAACACCTTGTGCCCTGAGAATGTGAAAAAATCACAATTCATTGCCTTTAAATCAAGCTTTCCATGAGGCACACTTTGTGCCCCGTCCACAATTACATGTACATCATGTGAGTGAGCTTCTTCGATGATCTGTTCAACCGGATTAATTGTGCCTAAAGAATTGGAAATATGGCAAAGCGATAAAACCTTAGTTTTTTGCTGCGCGAGCAAAGAGTTTAATTCATCAAGATCAAGTGAACCATCTTTTAGTATTGAAACCACCTGGATCTCGACACCTCTTTGATTTGCCACCATTTGCCAAGGTACAATATTGGCGTGGTGCTCCATTTGAGTAAGAATAATGCTGTCGCCTGGGTTCAAATATCTTTGTGAAAAAGATTGGGCCACTAAATTGAGCCCTTCCGTTGCTCCCCGCACAAAAATAATTTCCTCGGAACTTACATTAAACCAATCTGCTATTGTTTTCCTTGCATCGTGGTAAAGCAGTTCCGCTTCCTCGGCTAATGCATAGACTCCACGGTGAACATTTGAGTTATGCTCTTTATAATACTCAGCTAATGCTTCGATGACACAATCAGGTTTTTGAGAAGAAGCCGCGTTATCCAAGTAAACCAATGGTTTCCCACGATTTAGTCTTTTCAAAATAGGGAAGTCTTGTCTTATTTTTTGAATACTATTGGACATGATTAAATTCGCTGAGTTTGCCTTACAAAATGAACTGGATGAGGGAGAAGTAAATTCCCACACATTTTCGAAACGGGATAGTAGTTAAACGGATGTTAAGATCAAACTATCTATTTGAGAATCGAGTTATCCGCAACTGCAGAAGATGAAATTCTTAATTAGGATGTTAAAAATTGCCAAGTCGCTAATAATCTCCCCTCTTCAGTTCGTTGAAAGGAAACTCTTGTTTTGGAATAAATTCCGTGCGGTTTTTTAAACTGAAAGTAGTGCTCCCAACTCTCCTCGTCCTGCTTGGGCATGAAAATCTCATTTGGTTCATTATCTGGGTGAATCCGTGACATTAAAAATTCGGGATTCAACAGATCATATTTATCATATCCCGTGATTGCAGTGGCATTATCAGAAAAGTAAGAAAAGAAAAGAAAGTCATTTTTATTATCTGCTTCGAGTAGAATAATTTTCAGTGCATATAAAATATCTGCATTTTTAGCTAACTGGGAACCGAGCTTAAGAAATATTTGTTCAACTGAATCCTCCTCGATTGGCTTCATGTATGAATTTTCTAATCCATCCAGATACTTCTTGATCGCAAAACGCATGATCTGTGAAACCGATCGGTTCTGTCGAAAAGATTGTTTGGTAATGCACTCTTTTTCCAACTCATTTAAGGCAACCGAAACCTGTGTTCTTTTTTTCGAATTTGTGGGCATTGTACAATCTTGATTGGTAGTATTAAAAACCTATCTTATACAAATATTAAATGCTAGCTTAAAGCTAGTCTATTAAATGACTTAGTGTAAGATCTTTGTTTCGGGCAACGCTTTTCTTAGCCGAGCAATGCCTTGTTCGCTCACATCGGAATTCCAAAGGTAGAGTTCTTCCAATTTCGTTAAAGTTTCTATGGACTTAATGCATTGGTCGGAAACTTTTGAACTTACTAAGTTAAGATATGTTAAGTAGGGCATGCTGGCTAGTTTTTCAATACCACGATCGGTAATGGAAGTATTCTTTAAGTTCAACCAAGTAAGATTATTGAATTTCTTTACCTCACTTAAAACTCCATCTGTAACCGACGTGCGTGAAAGGTCCAGGTGAGACACATTATTTTTAATTCCCGATAGGGCACCAATGGCATCATTTTTAATTGAATTGGGTCCGGAGGAAA
>JABGUO010000386.1 GCA_018646565.1 Opitutia bacterium
CGACTAGATGCTAAACTGACTCTTCCAGATGGCTACTACTTGGAATATGGGGGTCAGTTTGAAAGTGAGGCTCAGGCCTCGCGAACTATCTGGATACTTTCCGTGGTGTCACTTGCATTGATCGCAATGATTTTATTTCAGGAGTTTAAAAACCCCCGGGATGTGGTCTTCGCCTTGGTCAACCTACCCCTCGCACTCATTGGCGGAATTTGGGCAGTTTGGCTGACAGATGGGATCGTAAGTGTGGCCTCCCTTGTCGGATTTATTACCCTCTTTGGAATCGCAGTTCGAAATGGAATTTTATTAATATCCCATTACAATAAGCTACAAATAGAGGGTAAACCAATCTATGAAGCTGTTCGTCAAGGTTCGATGGAAAGGCTCAACCCCATATTAATGACCGCCCTCACAGCAGCCTTTGCACTTATACCGCTAGCAAATGGCCTTGGCCAACCAGGAAAGGAAATTGAAGCACCCATGGCGATTGTCATCCTTGGCGGATTAATTACCTCCACTTTTCTCAATATGCTTGTCATTCCTGCCTTGTACCTAAAATTCTCCCAATCATCTGGAGATCAACCTCTGGCAGAAAAGATCGGGTAATGGCATAGAGGGACTGATCTTATGGAAAACTTCCATCCTCGCCGGGAATCTGTGTCCATATCTGTTTCCACTGATCCTAACCCGTCTATTGAACTAGTTCCAATACGCATCTAATTAGGACGAGGGGTGATCCTCCTTTTACTTTTTGGCTTTCGCTAATTTTTCGAGATACTTCTCGGAAGCTTTATTAAACTTCTTCAGACAAGGCTTACAGCACAGCAGGACTTCCTGTTTTCCCTCATAAACAAAGCGGTAGACTTTCCCCATAGATCCTAGTTTATTATCAGAAACCAGGCAGAATTTAAGGGGATATCTCTTGATTTCGTCCTTTGCAAACAAGGAAGAGGAAAATAGAAGTATCCCCGATAAAACGAGGAGAAGAATAGATGTATTTTTCATTATGTAATATTGGTTTAGATGTTGTTGCTTAAAAGTAAATTCTCACTCCGAATCCTAATTGATGATCCGAATGGTATCGGACCGCCATGGCAAATTCTTTGGTGAACCGGTAATCAAGACCAGTTTTGAGTTCCCATTTCCCATCCGATTCATATTGGATTTCGCTGCTCCACGAAATGTGGTTGGTCAGGGGAAGTTCCTTGGACAGACCAAATCTTAGTACCGCCTCATGATCCATAGTTACCGTACCTTGACTGAGAAAAGGTAGGCGTTGGTTATAGCCCAAATAAAATCGATCGTACTGCTCAGGAGAGTTGCCTGAACGAACACCTGCTAAAGTTTTACTATTAAAATCGATCAGGCGTGACCACTGCACATCGAACTCATACTCCGCATGCTCAAAGGCATGCTCCCAGAGAAAGTCGAGATCATGTCGGGCCTTGCGGATACCGAGCCTTCCCTCCGTCATTTTCGTGCCCACCATTGCATCCATACTAAAACGCCATGGATCGAGCTTTGAGAGATCCATTTTCGGCTTATGGTCTGGGCCCTGCTCCCGATAGCTGAGGATACGGGTCATGCCCGTCTTCATATGATAGAGTTGGTGGCAGTGAAAGACCCAGTCGCCCTGCTCATTGGCAAGAAACTCGATACTGCGCTTGCCCATCGGCGGGATGTCAACGGTGTGTTTGAGGGGAGCATAATCTCCCTGCCCGTTCAACAGTCTGAAAAAATGACCGTGCAAATGCAAGGGGTGGTGCATCATCGTGTCGTTAATAAAATTCATTCGCAGGACTTCTCCATGGGTCAGATGAATGGTCGAGTCCTGCTTTAAGGTCTTACCATTGAAAGACCACACGTAACGGTACATATTTCCAGTCAACCGGAGTTCAATTTCCCTCCGTGGTGCATCCTCTGGCAAGGCGGTGGATCGGCGAGACCTGAATTTACCATATGGAGAGAGGGGTCTCGCAGACTCCTCTTCTTCATCCATCTCGTCATCGAGATCTAGACCGGCCAGCATCCACTCCATCCCATATAAATCCGGCTTGGAGATTTCTTTGGCAAACCTTGGTGTTCCCTTACCCAAAAAGATTGAGGCATGGCCGGTTCCGTCCTGTGCGGTTGCCCTCACCTCGTGCTTTTCTCCTGGGGGAATGGAAACAATCACATCATAGGTCTCCCCATTGCCGATGAGTAAGCTTTCTTGGTTAACAGGCTCGATCTCCATCCCGTCGGAGGCAACCACCTGCATTGGTCCGGTTGAAGAATGAACATAGAAATAAGTCGAGGCTCCCGCATTAATAATGCGCAGTTTCACACGCTTGCCCGAGGATTCAGCTATCTCGATTGAAGGTTTGCCATTAATCCAGAAGGCATCATAGGCCACATCTGAAATATCCATTGGGGGCATATTTACCCATTGGTTGTTGAGAAATGTCCCGAGCATCCCCGCCCGATAAGCACCCCAGAGAGATTGCACACTTCCCTTTCTGATCGAATACCACTCATCTCCTTTACGCAGGGAACGCAGTACTTCCGTTGGTTTTTCGTTGGTCCAGTCAGACAGGATCACTACCTTTTCCATATCCCATCCAGGCTCTTCACCGGGTTCACCGGGCTCTACCACAATGGCTCCATACACCCCTCTTTGCTCCTGCATTCCGAGGTGGGAGTGATACCAATAAGTTCCCGCATGGGTTAGTTGAAATTCATAATCGAGGTACTCCCCCGGGGGGATAGGCGGGGTGGTCAGCCCAGCTACACCATCCTGATCATTGGGGACAAGTAGTCCGTGCCAGTGAAGAATGGTTTTCTCCTTATCGAGAAGGTTATGAACGCGGATTTTAGCGAGGTCACCTTCCTTAAAACGAAGAACTGGGCCCGGAATCGTATCATTTATGGCAAGACCGATTGCCGACTTTCCCGCGAAGAAAATCATTTTTTCATTGATCGATAAACTGTAGGATACGGTTTTCGATTGAAGTGGGATACCCCACAAGAGGAGAATTAAAATCAGGAAAGCTTTAGCTTGGTACATCACGGATTTTGGCAGGCAGAGAATAGAAAAGATGGAAACACTCCATCTTAGGGAAAGAAGCATCGAGAAAATGCCGGTTAACTTCCGGCGGGCCTGATCACAAAAGCAGTCTAGAGTACAATATGGGCAAAGCTATACGGTTTGCACCCTCCGTGACTCTCCTGCGCCCTTGTGTCAATAAACTGAGGTTCTTGACAGAAAGGAAATCCTGGTCAAACGCCGCAAAGTGAGAAAGTTCAGATATAGCTCCGTCCCAGGACTCAACAATCGCAAGATCGGTGCAGTCACAGGGAACCGGGATCCCAGTGGCCGGCTCTGTAACGTCACAGCAAGTTGGCTCCCCGGTGGACGATTCACAGAAGCATACGCATTGCAACAGGGCAAAAATCAAAGTGAATGCTGTGAATCGAAACATGGCGTTAAGATATAAGGAGGATGTTCAGAAGTCAATTTACGACTAATAAATTCTTTCGAAATGAAATTAAATCCAAACCAGCGGGCTTGCACTAATTAATGAATTAATAACAGTGCTTTATCCGCAACAGAGATAAAGGCACTAAATACCAATTGGGGCAGTAGTGTCTAAAAGTCCCTACCCCACC
>JABGUO010000387.1 GCA_018646565.1 Opitutia bacterium
CAGTCGACTGCAGATAACAAACCAACCCTAACTTCTTCAGTACTCAACGGAAAATCCGTCATTAGTTTCGACGGTAGTAATGATTACCTAACTGCAAGTGCACTAAACATCAGTCAGCCTTACTCTATATTTGTTGTTGCTAAAACAACAGGCGGATCAGGGAGAGACTATATTTTTGACGGTGTTACCAACGACAGTCATAGAAGTATGGTTGCACTCAATAAATCAGGCACAGTGCAGATACAAGCTAGCAGTGGAGTCTGGTCAAATTCAAATATAAGCACACCCGCTGGCTACTTCACATTTTCTTCAATATATAATGGTACAAACGGGTTAGTCGGCATAAATGGAACAACCGTTTCTAGTTTCAACACCGGTTCTCGGAACCTCTCCAATGGTCTTCGAATCGGTGCTAATTGGACCGCTAACGGCGATTTTCTTGGTGGAGATATCGCAGAGTTGCTTATCGTAGATGCAGCTCTCAATACAAGTGACCGCCAGTCCATCGAGGGCTACCTCGCCCACAAGTGGGGATTATTAGGCTCTTTGGCTCCTTCCCACGCCCATGCACTCGGGGCACCCATTTCTTCAAGCGGTTCCCCAAGTTACATAACAGATACCCCATTTGGGAGTGGAAAGGCAGTGGATCTTTCAGATGGACATATTGAGGTTGCAACGGGTGGAACAGAAGATTCCTTTGATGGTGGTTCTGCTTTCTCGGTTTCCGCCTGGGTTAAAGGCTGGCCCAATCAATTTGGTAAACCCATTGTTTCAAAGGGAGGGTCTGTCCCCAGTCCAAATGATGTTCCATCACTCAAACTCTGGCTTGATGCCTCGGATACAAGAACAATGGATCAGGGAACTTCCGCTGGTGCAATTGGTCCCCCGGTTTCCGGAAACCTTGTTAAATATTGGGCGGATAAGAGTGGAAACGGAATCGTGTTCACCTCCAATGGTTCTCCAAAATTTGAAGGATCTGCATTAAATTCAGATTATCCAGGAGTAAATACTGATTTGGGAAATTTTTCGACCAGTGGTGGCCAAATTATTGACGGATGGAATTCAATGACCTTCTTTATGGTTTTCGATTGGCTGGATACAAGTAACTGGGAATATTTACTTTGGAAAGGAGATCCCAATAGTGGTCATGGGTTCAGAATTCAAAAAATGAATGTCGGTGCGAATCAGGGTACTGGATGCTATTTCCCCAAACATGCGGACAACGGTGGTGGTCAGGATCGAGCTTACAATTCAATATTAGATGCCCGAAGCTCCACTAAGATTTTGACTTTGACCTATGATGGTGCATCCAAAACGGTTAAACTTTATGGAAACGGAGTTTCTGCCAGTACAAAAACGAATGCTAAAAATGATTTAGGTTCCAGTACAGGATCTGCAATTAACCTAGGTAACGATCAAAGATACGGGGATATTCTGATCTATCGTAACTCCTTATCCAATGCTGACCGCGAGCATATCGAGGGATTTCTTGCTCTGAAATACGGAATGGTAAACCAGTTGCCAGCCACTCATTCAGGGAAACCAGTTGATGGTTGGCTGCTTGGTGCGGGCATAGGAAACGATTTGGTTGCAAATCTTGATGAGGTTGGAAATCTCAAGTCAGGAGGCTCTTCCGTAACTCCGACCACGGATAATGCCTGGCACCATGTAGTTTCCTCTTATGACGGTGGAACCAGAAAACTTTATCTTGATGGGTCAGAGGTTAGTTCTGGGCAAGCAACGGGTAATATTTCTTCCACCGGAGCATCCCTGGTTTTCGGTGCTATTGATATGAATTCTTCTGCTGGTGGGGTATCCGCTTCGAAACACTCCAATATTAAACTCGATGATGTTCGGGTTTATAATGCAGGTCTATCCTCCACCCAAGTGGCAGAACTCTACAATAATGGAAATGGTGACTTAAACAAGGTAGGCGACTTCGATTCCGTAGCTGATATTAACGGTACTTCCGGTTCTGCACTTTCGACTACAGTTTCTGCAAATATTGCCAGTCCAGTCTACGAAGCAATTAACCTGACTCCTGGTTTAAGCATTAATTCTTCAACCGGAGAGATTTCCGGAACACCAACAGTAGGAGGAGACCGGAAGATCATAGTAGTTGCCCGAAACTCTGCGGGTATGCGAGCAAGCACAATTATTCAATACAAAAGCCCGGCATCGGATCCACTTTTCGCCTTCCCTACCCTTTCTCCCTCCTCTGACCATGCGGTTGTGACCGGTGAAATCTCTCATTCCGGTGGCGAGGAAAACATCGTCGATCTATTTTGGAGCTCAAACGCGACTCGAGTGAATACTCAATACAGTGACCTCAATAATTTACAATCCGGCTC
>JABGUO010000388.1 GCA_018646565.1 Opitutia bacterium
ATTTTAAAAGCACTCGAACTTTCGAAAAGAGATTTTGTAATTCCAGACTTTGCGACATTCCCTCCGGAGATTATAAACTTTCTACCTTACATACTCGCGAAAAATGGAATCCAGCCTAAAAGAATTAATAATGTAGAACTTGTGCCGGATAATAAAGGTGGAATTCAAATTACAACCACTGATGATTTAACTCTCTCGATCGAGATCAAACTTACTAAGAAAAATTAAATGGTAAAGAAGAGTGGATAAAGTTCGGTTAGATCGGTTTTTATGGGCTTCCCGTTTTTATAAAACCCGGTCGTTATCCACTGACGCATGTAAAAGAAACTGGATTAGCATAAATGATTTAACTGCAAAGCCGTCTAAAGAGGTGCGGATAGGTGATATAATTAAAATAAAAAAATCCTCTCATTACAGGTCGATCAAAATAATTGTTCTCCTTAACAAACGGGTCGGAGCTAGTAAAGTAGAGGACTATATTGAGGATATTACTCCTCCCGAAGAGGTTGAAAAAGAACGGGAGCACAACCAAAACCGAAAACTTTTCAATCTCTCTACATCTCATAAAGGTAGACCATCCAAGAAACAAAGAAGGGACCTTGAAGAATTTCTTTACTATGGAAGGGAAGATTAATCGGTATTAAAGAATGAAAAAGATAACGCTCAAAAATATCAAATTTCAACTTGAACTACCGATAAGAAATTAGAGTTAAAAATTAGATTTCCTTGTTGCACCAAATATGAGTTAAAGCCGCCCTCTCGAAGTGAAAGCCTACTTCTCCTCACTTCTTACCAGCGTTTGCTTTAATCAATTTCGGGTTGTGTTGATATTATTATATTCCAAAAATCAAGTGCAAGTAGAGGGGAAGGAGTTTTATTTTAAATTGGACCGGTTGAAAGGATGACTTTTTTTAGAAATTTAAAAATTCGATCACTCAGGGGATGGAAATCACGTTATTTTAAATCCAAAATTACTACATGTGGATTTTCTTGACCAAGATCTATTGTAAAAATACTTGCAAGAAACTTTAAGCATCGGCATTAAAAAGAATGATGAACAAGATTATATTCCCTTTTCTCACAAGTTTGCTTGTATGCCTTTTTTCATCTTGTATTCAAACAAGTCCATCCTCAAAGGTTAACCCAAGCAGAGACAAGACGGTAATGCTCCATTGGTTAGACTTAGACGACCAAGGAATTGTTCGACTAACTGGAAACGACGGAAATGTTTCGAAGTCAAGCAACCCCTTTACTGGTGAGGCGATTGAAACATTTGAACAAAGCCCGACAAAATCAGTATCCGAGTGGAAAGAAGGAAAGAAACACGGTACTACCACCGAGTATTTTTACAACGGACGAAAAAGAAGAATCATCAATTACAAAAATGGCATTAAGCACGGCATTGCCGAAGAATATAGAATAACCGGAGAATTACTCCGCAGGGAAACTTACCAAGAGGGTAACCTTAATGGTCCTAAAAGCGAATGGCACCCCAATGGTGCGAAAATTTTAGAAGTTCAAATGAGAAATGCCAAACCTCATGGCGAGGCACTTGAATGGTATCCAGATGGTTTGGAAAAATCGTCCACCATTTATCGTCACGGTCTACGTGAGGGCCCCTCCTCCGAGTGGTACACCAACGGTCAAAGAAAACTCGGCCTTTTTTACCAAAAAGATAAACAACACGGCCAAAGAACAATTTGGTATGAAGATGGACAAAAAAGATTAACCGCTCAGTTTGAAGAGGATATGATGGAAGGAAATTCACAGGGTTGGTTTCCAGGTGGACAACAACAATTTGATTACAACTTCAGGAAAAACCTTGAACATGGTGTCTGCACTGAATGGAACTCGGAAGGCAAAAAGATTTCAGAAATCCGGTTTGTTGACGGTTCTCCCTCTCAAAACTTATTAACCGGTGAAAAAATTATTACTCCGGCAGTCGATAAAGAAGATCCATCTAGTTCCTCCATTCCTAGTACAGAAAATGCGACTCCATTATTAAACCCTTCCGCTAATCCTACCAATGAAGGAGTATTCGCCCCTCCTTCCCTAAATAACGATACTCGAAATTCACAAAATACGATTTCCAAGGAATTACCCACAAAACCTATACCGGAAATCGAAAAGGAAATCTTAGTTCCACCTCCTCCTACAATACCACTTAATCCAGTTTCTAATGACATAGCAGTCCCACAGGCAGAACCCCCGAGTGCTCCTCCACCTACTGCCCCTACTGTGCCCGGTTTCAATCCATTTGAAGATGAGCCCTCAAAACCTAAGGTAAATCCAATTGAGCAACAACCCATTGAAGTAATTCCGACACCTCCGCTCCCCCCTCCTCCTCCCCCCTCTTTTGATCCGTTTGAAGATAAGCCTTTAGTGCCGAATCAGTCTGCACTTCCACCACCTCCACCCCCTCCTTCGTTTAATCCGTTTGAGGACAATCTATCTCCTTCTTCAGAAACACCCGTTTTAGAAGAAACCACACCTCCGCCTCCGCCCCCTCCTCCTGGGAATATTAATCCATTTAACAACCCGTCTACCAGTCCTGCTACTGACGCAAAAGATACTCCATTTGATCCATTTGCAACCGAGGACGAAGCAACACAAGGAAAGGATTCTGATGTACCGCTCGGAGATGTATTTAATACTCCTCCACAAGCTTCTCCTACAGAAAGTGGTTTTGATAATATTCCGCCACCACCACCTCCTCCCCCTACTTTCAATCCTTTTGACTTGCCTCCGTTACCTGGAGAATAAAGTCGAGATTTAATTAGGAATAGTAAAAGTTAATAGAACTTTCGAAAAAAGTGGCAGCCCGGCAGGGATTTGAACCCCGACTGAGAGTACCAAAAACTCCTGTGCTACCATTACACCACCGGGCTACTTCTTATAAAATGATCACAACTCAATTAAAGTCAAGATTCTTGCTTAAAAAATAACTCAAATTATGCCCAGTAAATTTAAAAGAATTATTCTTAAAATAAGTGGAGAAATCCTTGGTAGTAGAGAAGAGGGGGAACCCATTCACGCAAAATCATTGGAAAATATTTGCTCTGAGATTAAAGCTGTTTCTGATATGGGAGTTGAGGTGGGCCTGGTGGTTGGTGGAGGAAATATTTTTCGCGGATTACAGGGAAGCGATAAGGGAATTGATCGTACGACAGGTGACTCAATGGGCATGCTTGCCACTGTAATTAACGGTCTTGCATTGATGGATCGACTCGAAAAAATGGGGTCTGTAGTTCGGGTGCAAAGTGCGATTCCGATGGATAAATTAGCAGAACCCTACATTCAAAGACGAGCGATCAGACATTTAGAAAGAGGTCGAATTGTTATTTTTGTATCTGGAACCGGTAATCCATATTTTTCCACTGATACCACTGCCGCTCTACGAGCAAGTGAAATTTCGGCTGAAATTATCCTTAAGGCGACAAAAGTAGATGGTATTTACGATAAAGACCCACATAAATTTAATGATGCCGTAAGATTTGAAAGTCTCAGTTATATGGATTGCCTCGAAAAAAGACTCTCCGTTATGGACTCTACGGCATTTTCACTCTGCATGGATAATGGCATGCCAATCCTAGTATTTGACCTGCAACAAAAACATTCAATTCGAATGGCTGTTGCAGGAGAAAAGATTGGTACTATTGTAAAATAAACCTTTCGACCAAAATCAAATTATATAACCCAGCCCAACCATGGAAACCTCACTAATTTTCGATAAGATGAATCAAGACATGAACAAATCAATTGATCATGTAATGAATGAATTTAAAACCCTCCATACAGGAAAAGCAAATACCTCAATGGTGGAGAACATATCGGTTGATGTCTATGGTTCTGCAATGAAACTGCGTGATATCGCAGCAATTACCACCCCAGATGCAAGAACCATCCAAATTCAACCATGGGACAAAACAAGCTGTGCTCCGATTGAAAAAGCCCTTCTCGAAGCTAAGATCGGTATTACTCCTTTAATTACAGGGGAACTTATCCGCCTACCCATTCCTGAATTGAGTGGTGAGAGAAGAGAAGAATTATGTAAGGTGGCTCAAGGGTTTGCCGAGCAAAGCAGAGTGGGAGTCCGTGCCTCCAGAAAAGAAGCGATGGACGGTTTAAAGATAGCTCAGAAAGAGGGTCTACCCGAAGATGATTTTAAAAGATCCGAAAAAGAAGTTCAGAAAAATACTGATGATGCAGTGATCAAAATTAACGAAGCACTTGCAAATAAAGAATCGGATCTTCGCAAAGTGTAAAATACTAATATCTTGGATCAGGTACGATTCTACTAGAATCACATGAACCGGGAAATCACATAGATTCCTTGAAAAAAATAGTTATTAAACTGGGCACCGGTATTCTCTCTGCAGGCAGAGGAAATATCAGAACTGACCGTATGGAAGAATGGGCAAAGAGTATAGCAACTTTGTCTGCACAAGGTGTTGAAACAATTTTAGTAAGTTCTGGTGCAGTTGGATTAGGAATGGGAAAATTAGGGATTGAAGAAAGGCCCAAAGATTTATCCCTACTGCGGGCCTGTGCCTCCATTGGGCAATGCCTTCTCATGAACGCATGGAGTCAATCATTAGAAAAAGCCGGCTTGATTGCTTCGCAAGTTCTTTTAACCCGTGAGGATTTTGAAAGTAGAAAACGATCACAAAAGGTGGAAGAAACTCTTTGTACACTTCTTAAGCAAAAGGTTGTTCCAGTAGTAAACGAAAATGACTCGGTAAGTGATGAAGAAATAAAATTTGGAGATAATGACATTCTATCCGCATTACTTGCTTCAATCGGAAAAGCAGATTTTCTGATCATCCTATCCACAGCAACCGGATTAATGACCCACCCGACCTCCGGAACTCTAATTCCGTTCGTTGCTGAAATCACACCCTCCATCGAAGCTATGGCAAAAGGCACCCACAGTGCAACCGCAGTGGGCGGCATGGTTACCAAGATAGAGGCGGCAAAAATTGCCTGTGGGTCTGGATGTGCAGTTTTTATAGGAAGCGGTGAACAACCGGCAGAGCTTTCCAGTATTATCAATGGGAAAAATGTACAGGGGACTTTTTTTGCACCCACTGGACTTGAGTTATCAGAAAGAAAAAAATGGGTTGCATTTTTCCCTACTCCGAAAGGTTCATTAACAATAGATATCGGTGCCGAGGAAGCCATTATTGAAAAAGGAGGTAGTTTGCTGGCCATTGGCATTAGCAAAATTGAAGGAGATTTCGAAAAAGCGGATGTTGTAGAAATAAAAAATCAACAAGAACAAATTATTGCACGCGGAATTACTCGATTTAGTAAACATGAATTACTGGGGCTTCAGGGTAAGCAAAATGAAGAAATCCTTGCGTTATTTCCTGGGAAAAATCGACCCGAAGTGATTCACCGGGATCATTTAGCGCCATTACAGAGCGAAAAAAGCTGAATACGCTTGCCCGTTCATCCCCTTTTAGAGAAAGGTATTTCTCGTGTACGATTACGAAGATGATGAAGAAGATATGTTCGGTTCTCCGACTCCGCCCAAAAATGATGCAAAGATCGATTTTCAGGCGGAGCTTAACGCAGATCAATTCCAGGCGGTAACGGCTCCATTCGGGCCCGCTCTTGTATTGGCTGGTGCCGGTTCTGGAAAAACAAGGACGCTCACTTACCGAGTTGCCTACTTGCTTACCGAGGGGGTAAGTCCCGAGGAAATCTTGCTCCTCACATTCACCAATAAAGCATCCAAGCAAATGCTTGAACGTGTCGAAGAACTTACCGGAGCGGGAGCTAACCGGTTTCTCGGAGGTACATTTCACCATGTTGGTGGACAAGTTCTTAGACTTTTCGGAGATTCAATCGGTCTTCCGAGAAATTTTACTATTTTAGATGATGGAGATTCAGACGCCCTTCTCTCCGAAGTAATAAGGGACCTGGACCCCGATTTTTTTAAATCAAAAGAAAATCCCAAAGCAAAACCGATAAAAGGAATAATCAGTTACTCTCGAAATGTCATGGTACCAGTGGAAGAAGTAGCGAAAGGACGTTATCCATCCAATGGAGAATTGCTCGCAAAAATTGATGCCTTCACAAGGGAATATCAAGATACTAAAATTAGTCGTGGCCTTGCAGATTATGATGATTTACTGGTGCTTTGGCTTAAGGTACTCGAAACAAATCAAGAGGCGGCCCAATATTATCAACAACGATTTTCTCATATTTTAGTGGATGAATACCAAGATGTTAATTCTCTGCAATCGAAAATTATCGATAAGATAGGAATTAACCATCAGATAATGGCAGTGGGAGATGATGCACAATGTATTTATACCTGGCGAGGTGCTGATATGAATCAAATTATGGGATTTCCGGAAAGGCACCCTGGTACGAAAATCTTTAAGATTGAAACTAATTATCGAAGTTCTCCTGAAATTCTAAAGTTTGCCAATGGGATACTCGAAAATCGATCGACAGACGATAATTTTACAAAAACACTTAAACCGTCTCAACCCCATCAGGAACTTCCAGTTGTGGTTCCAACTGTAGATGGTTATCAACAGGCAAACTTCATCTTGTCAAAAGTCGAACAAATGGTTGATAACGGAACCAATTATCATGATATCGCAATTCTTTATCGTGCCCATTATCACGCCATGGAGCTTCAGATAGAACTGTCTCGTCGGGATATTCCATTTGTGATTACGAGTGGTCTTCGATTTTTTGAACAAGCACATGTTAAAGACCTCGTTGCCCAACTGAGGTTTGTAGTGAATCCCAAAGATTTAACCGCGTTTCATCGATTTGCCTGCCTACTGCCAAAAGTGGGAGAAAAAACAGCTTCAAAATTACTCGGAATTGCCGAAAAAATCGCTGTGGATAGGGAAATAAAAATTACTGCTGCCCTATCCGAACCGGAAGTGGTGAAAAAAGTACCAGCAGATGCCAAGGAAGACTGGGTTGGATTGGTTGAGACATTACAAAGCATTGCTGAGCTTACTGCTACCGCAACGCCATCAAAAGTCGTCGATGAAGCAATTAATGGATGGTATCACGAATACTTGCATGCAACTTATGAAAATTGGCCTAGACGCGAAGAGGACTTAGAAAGCTTGGTTGATTTCGCGAGTAAATATGAAAATTTAGCGGAAATGCTTACCCAATTAATCCTGCTTAGTTCCGAATCCGGGGACCGCGTTGTTCGGAAGGGAGAAAGTTGCCTTAGACTCTCCACTATTCATCAATCTAAAGGTTTAGAATTTCGTCATGTATTTATTATCGGATTAGCCGATGGATTGTTTCCAAACAAAAGAGCAATAGACGGGGAAGGCGACCTAGAAGAAGAGAGAAGACTTTTCTATGTTGCCTCTACTCGGGCAGAGCGCTCGCTACACCTCGTTTATCCTATGCTTTCGAGTCAGAATGGAACTCAAATTCGACTAATGCAGAGCCGATTCTTGAAAGAACTTCCCCAAACACGCTATGAATTATACAATGTCCATGCCCAAAACGCTTTTGGCCGCCAATCGGGGTATGGAAGCAAGTGGAGTCAATATGGTGGCGGGACAAGAAGAAGTGGAAATAATAGACGATCTTTTTAATGATCTAATCCAATCCTTAAGGCACGCCACGCTAGCAAACTACAGTCATGTCTGTCAGGAAATCGAATTATTGTTTGATATACAATTAAATCACCCGGTGGTGTAAACTCTTTTCCCAACTCTACATATTGTAGTATATCTCTACACAAGTGAGACGATTCAAGTACATCCATACCATCTAGCTGAGAACACATGAGCGATGCACATGCCTGGGAAAGAGCGGAGCCTTGGCCAGAAAAGCGAATTTTTTCTATGGTGGATTCACTTCTCACTAACTCGACCTTACAGGTATTTCCAGTCTTTTCGCTCTGCCAAATACCGGCGTGACTGAACTTTTCTAATTTTCCTTGAAAAAGTGGGGACCGAGCATGCTCCTCCAATATCTCACGATGAAGCGGATCTTCTCTCTCCATTCTTTAAAAAGAATTCTTCCACATCATTGACTCAACAGGCTTTGGCGAGCGTTGGTTATATTTTGCTGAAGCCTTACTTGAATAATCCACTTCAATATCGCCCTCCACCATAAAATAAATGAGTTGGCCAATTGGCATACCAGCGTATACCCGGACTGATTGTGAAACTGAAATTTCGAGAGTCCAATGATTACAAAATCCAACATCACCTTTTCCTGCTGTAGCATGAATATCGATCCCAAGACGACCAACACTTGATTTACCTTCTAAAAAGGGCACGCATTGATG
>JABGUO010000389.1 GCA_018646565.1 Opitutia bacterium
AGGTGACACCACCTATTCTTTAAATGTTTTTACCGGTACGGAAAACGAACAAGCCTTAGATGTTAGACAGTTACGCAAAGACAGCGGCTTAATTACTTTTGATGATGGTTATGGTAACACTGGTTCATGCGAGAGCTCGGTCACATACATTGATGGTGACAAAGGTATTCTTAGGTACAGGGGTTACGACATCGCCGAATTGGCGAAGAAGTCCAATTTTCTTGAGGTTTGCCTTCTTTTGTTAAACGGAGAATTACCCTCTCAAGAAGATCTAACTTCATTCGAGCAAAAAGTAGCTACTTTTCAAAACCTGCCACCAGAGGTTTTACAATCAGTTCAATCTATGCCTGTTGGCCTCCATCCTATGGGGTCTTTGGGTTCAGGGCTACAGGCACTTGGAGGTTCTTGTCCACACCTCTGCACCAACGATCGTGCAAAAGATTTAGAAAACTTTGACGATGCTGCAGCCTTAATTATTGCATCGCTTCCTGCTTTGGCTGCAGCCAATCATAGGAAAATAACAGGAGAGGACTACAAGCATCCTCTTTCATCTGGGAATTACTGCGAAAATTTCCTTTCAATGATGTTTTCCAAGGAAGGTGACTCTCCAATCAATCCGTCCTTGAGCAAGGCATTAGATTTAATTTTCCTATTGCATGCTGATCACGAACAAAACTGTTCTACATCTACTTGTCGGATGATTGCATCGGGAGGAGCTAATCCATTTGCATCACTAGCAGGAGCAGTTTCCGCGCTATGGGGTCCTCTGCATGGGGGGGCAAATATGGCAGTCATTAACATGCTCAATGATATCCACCAATCTGGAGATGATGGAAGTAAATTTATTCAGTCAGCAAAAGAAGGTAAGTCTCGCTTAATGGGATTTGGCCATCGAGTATATCGCAACTATGATCCGCGAGCTAAAATCTTAAAGTCAGCCTGCGATCAGGCCTTAGAGGCCTTAGGGGTTTCCAGTCCTATTCTGGATATTGCACGGCGTTTAGAAGAGGTGGCTTTGCAAGATCCTTACTTCATTGACCGCAAACTTTATCCAAATGTCGATTTTTATAGCGGTATTATTTTACAAGCGATGGGATTTCCCACAAGTACCTTTACCGTGCTCTTTGCAATTGGGCGTGCACCAGGTTGGTTGGCACACTGGAAAGAAATCGCTCAGACTGGAAAAAAAATTCATCGACCCCGTCAGATCTATCAAGGCTCTAATCTTAGGGACTACAAAACAATCGAAGATCGTTAATTTTTTATTTTAGAGGGAGAATCGAATTCTTCTTTTAACTCTTTGGTCGGCTTGATTGATTCATCGCCTCTTCAAAGTTTAAGCCAGTCATCCTCTTAATTCCTCGGACAAGGAGCCAAAGAGCATAGCCAGTTGCTATCATGCAGGGCAGACTAATTACTGGAAAACTCCAAGTCATCATTGTCCCAATTTCATCGTTAAAAGCATTTTTGTCAGTAAAAGGTTCTGTTACCACAATGATGCGTGCCAGAAAATAATTTACGGCTGTGCTAAAGACAAATGTACCTGCAAGTAACCAAGTACATATTACCAGTAGTTTATTGAAAGACTTTTGGGTTCCTTGATCTTCAAGTAACTTTTCAATCTTATCGACTTGAAAAAAATCGGGATTGTAGAGAAATATTTTGACTAGTGGCTTTTTTGTTTTGAGCGTGAAGAGAGTTAAAATTGCAAGTATCCCAGGTAAGGCCGCCTCTTTTATTGCAAACATATGAACCGTACCGCCTGGCATTAGTCCGATTCCACCAGTCAGTAATGCACTTATTGCACCAAGAATACTCATGAAATTCCATTTTTTTCGATTTCTGAAATCATAAATTCCATATGCGACCGGGAAGAAAACAGCTAAAGCGAGAAGGCAGGAAGAAACTTCGGTGGATTCAGCAGGGAGTGACATCCATGTACCCAAAGTTTCACCAAACCAATCATCCCCTTTTCGCAAGATCATTATAGGAAGCCCCAAGTTAAATATTAAGTTAACAAGTAGGTTTTCCCTTTGCTCAGTTTTCATACATTGATCGATTTTATTGATGGCTTAAATAAATAAATATTGAAAATAATATATCTCGTTAACATTCTCAAATCAATATGCTACCCCTTAAATGCTTAATTTCAGCAGGACCTACACGTGAGTGGATTGATCCCGTACGGTTTATATCCAATCCATCTTCCGGAAAAATGGGTTATGCTTTAGCAAAAGAAGCACGAGATATGGGATTCGATGTATGTTTGGTAAGCGGACCAGTCGAATTATCTAAGCCTAAGGGGGTTGAAGTAATCGAGGTTGAGAGTGCCTTAAATATGAAGAGGGTAATAGATGAAAAATTTAATTTTTACGATTGGGTTATTATGACCGCAGCAGTATGCGATCATCGCCCCAAAAGTAGAAACAAAATAAAAATACCTAAAGATCAGTTCCCAGAAAATCTTTTAATGTCTAGAAATCCAGATATTCTCAAGGAGCTTGGAGAAAAAAAAAGAGAGAATCAGGTATTGGTAGGGTTTGCAGCTGAAACACACATGGTTCTGGAGTCTGCTCATAAGAAATTAAAACAAAAGAAATTGGACTGGATTGTGGCAAATGATGTGTCCAAAACTAACCAAGGTTTCTCTTCAGATCAAAACGAAGTAACGCTTATCAATTCGGATGGCCTAGAAAACCAAATTTCCCGAGCCGACAAATCTGTAATTGCAAAAGAAATACTTCATGCCATTCATTTATCATGGCTAGAAAAAGCCCATTAGATAAAGTTCTTGGTAAACTTGAGGACCTGGATGAGGCAAATCTCAGTAACTTGGTTCAACGACTTGCCCGTGAGCGTAAGTTGCTTGAAACAGTTTTTGATGTCATCAGAGATGGTATACTCGTTTTAGACGGTTCGGGTGTTATTACCTATTCAAATCAACAGGGTAGGAGCTTAATCGGTCTAAAAAATGAACTCGGAGATAAGGTTTCACTACTCAAGGCAGCCCCTGACCTGGCAAGGTCTTTAGGCTTGGATCGTGTAGGTAAAGATTCAAGGCCAGAGGTCGTGGTTCGGGAAACCATGATTCACTACCCTGAAAGAAGGCATCTAAGGATTTATGCTGTTCCTATTGCTAGTGCTCAAGGAGATGAATTCTCACAAAAAGATGCAGGAATGACAGTCGTTTTGACTGATGTAACCGAGGAAAAAGTAAGCGTAGAAGAGAAAATTGAAAGCGAAAGAATAACTAGTGTTATGGATTTAGCTGCTGGGGTTGCTCATGAACTTGGTAATCCTCTGAATTCTATAAATATTCATATGCAAGTTTTGCAAAGAGCTTTAAAAAAAGATCTTACTAATAATAAAGACAAGGAAAAGGCAGATAAATCATTACAATCTTGTATTAACGAAGTAAACCGCTTGGATTCGATTATTATACATTTTTTGAATGCTATAAAGCCAACTGTTCCTGATTTCCAAGTGCTTAACCTTTTATCTGTAATCGAAGAAATATTGCACATTAAAGAAAAGGAATTAAGTGATAAAAATATTAACATTCAATTAGATACAGATAACAAAGAACCTGTTATAGATGCTGACCTAGATCAAATTAAGCAGGTATTTTTCAATGTTATTGGAAACGCAATGGATGCGATTACCAATAAGTCTGATATACGAATCATTATTTCTTGGGAAAATGAATTTATTACCATTCAAATTATAGATCGTGGAACTGGAATAAAAAAAGAAAACATTTCCAAAGTATTTGAGCCATATTTTACGACTAAGAAGAAAGGAAATGGGATTGGAATGATGATTGTTCATCGAATTATGAGAAATCATGGAGGAGAAGTCGGAATTGATAGTAAACATGGGTCCGGTACAATCGTGACCCTTAAATTCCCTCGCAAGGGTGC
>JABGUO010000390.1 GCA_018646565.1 Opitutia bacterium
CTTGCACTTACGGATGTGGTGATTGGCCCAGACGGTAATATGTACTTTTGCGTGGGAGGACGGGGCGGTCAATCCTACCTATATCGCATCACCTACACAGGTTCCGAATCTACCGAGCTATCCCAGCTCGATACCACAAGCAAGCATGCCAAAGCCCGAGCGACCCGTCGCAAACTGGAATCATTTCATGGTGGTGCTAACGAGAAGGCATTAGCGGTTGCATGGACTCATCTCGGAAGCGAAGATTATCATATCCGCTACGCGGCTCGTATTGCAATTGAATGGCAAAGTCCGAAATCGTGGGCACAGAAAGCTTATTCCGAAAAGAATGATGTAGCCGCAATCCACGCATTACTAGGTTTGGCTCGCTCCGATTATGAAGGCAGTCTCAAGCCCAGTGTTGAACGTCTCCTCAAAATAGATTTCAAGGATTTAGACAAAAGCGGGCAACTTGCCTTACTCCGAACATATTCAGTTATAATGAGCCGAGCCGGCATGCCTGAAAGAATGCAAGCCCACGCGATCGGAGAACAGTTGGATCTATTTTTCCCATCCAATGACAACAATTTGAATGAAGAACTTTGCCGAGTACTTTGTTACCTCGATCATCCTTCAGTGGTTCGAAAAACAGTAGCATTGATGAAAACAACCAAGGCAAAGATTCCTAATTTTAATACCGATATCATGAAGCGTAATAAGCATTATGGTAGCCGGATTCTCAGCACAATGAATGCGGATGCTACTCCCAACATTCTCAACATACATTTACTATTTTGCTTAAAAGGTGTGCAAGTTGGATGGACCATGGAAGATCGAAAGGCGTACCTCGGTGAGTTACAAACCCTTATGACTAAAAAGGGAGGTAACATGTTTACTGGCTATATCCAAAAAATCCGGGAATCTGCTATTGCTTCAGTTCCAGATAAAGATCGCATTTCATTACAATATCTTATGGGCGAAGTGAAGAGCGTTGATCTTGCCAAACTGCCAAAAGCGAAAGGTCCTGGCGTAGCATGGACGGTCGACTCAGGACTGAAGGTACTCAATGAAGAACCCTTAGCCGGACGAAGTTTTGCTAATGGCCAAAAAATGTTTTCTGCAGGATTGTGTGTAGCTTGTCACAGATTTGGGAATGAAGGAGGGGGCGTCGGTCCGGACCTAACCAATTTGGCCAAGCGCAGCGATTACAAGTCCATTCTCGAATCAACTATTCATCCCAACATGGTTGTCTCGGAACAATTCGAACAGCATGAATTAAAAATGAAAGATGGTTCAATAACAATGGGAAGAATTGTCACCGAAGAAAAGGGCGAGTACGGCCTCGTTCAATCCGGACTTCAGCCACTTAACCTCACTAAAATCAAGAAATCAAAAGTGGCATCCAAAAAAGGATCCAAAATATCAATGATGCCAGGGGGTCTTATTAATTCAATGAATGCAGAAGAGCTTAAAGATTTAATTGCATATTTTATTTCAGCCGGAGATCGAAAACATAAGGTTTTCCGATCCCTAAAAAAACTCAAAATTGAACTCATAAGTGCGCTTTATGGAGAGGATGGAAATCCTAAACGCCAAATGGATATTAAAAGTAAAATACAGCAAGAACTCGATCGCATGCAGTATGATTTTAGTATGACCAACCAACTAGCCGGAAAAGATCCAGCAGGGGGAGTCGTAAAAACACTCAACTTAAAATATAAACTGAACGGAAAAACCTACTCCAAAAAAATAAGAGAAAATGGAGTGGTCTCCTTTTAATGATTAAACTCGAAGAGCTAAGTAATTCTTTCCCCCCAATTGATTGATGATGAAACCTTGCTCCTTCAGTAATAATTTTTTGCTCAAAAAAATAAATTTCAGCGGTGTTTTCTCGAATAATTATTGGTGATTAGCATTTCCTATCTGAACACAAAAAAGTGCTAGCTTCTAAGGAAGTTATTGGAGAAAACTGAAAGACAAAGGAAAGAAATATGAACAGCTTTAAATTGGCTTCAGGAATCTTTTGTAAGCAACATTCTCGGTTTCATCAAAATAATCGTATCCTGTTTTCACAAGAAAACTTTCAAATAATGCCCTATCTCCTTCCGGAACTTGCATGCCTACCAATACTCGGCCATATGCAGAACCATGGTTTCGGTAGTGAAAAAGGGAAATATTCCACATCGGATCCATATGCTTAAGAAAATCCAACAGTGCTCCCGGCCTTTCTGGAAATTGAAAGCGATATAGTCTTTCATTCTCTATTTGAGAAGAGACTCGGCCTCCCACCATGTGTCGTACATGTAATTTCGCGACATCATTATCACTCAAGTCCTCCACTGCATATCCCCGGCGTACGAGCTGATCGAGCAGTTCTGAACGGTTTGAGTCACGATGCGGGAAGCCTACACCAACAAAAACCTGTGCATTCTCAACATTCGCATAGCGATAATTAAACTCGGTAACCATAAGATTACCGAGTGACTCACAAAATCGTAAAAATGCTCCCGGTACTTCAGGAATTCCAACGGATAGTAACATCTCTCTTTTCGCTCCAATCTCTGTTCTTTCTGCGATATGCTGAAGGCGGTCAAAATTCATATTTGCCCCACAATTTACCACAACGAACTTTTTATTTTCTACTGGATTGGATTGAAGATATTTTTTCATTCCCGCAACCCCCAGTGCACCTGCGGGTTCCTGGATAGTCCGATTTTCATCGTAAATATCTTTGATTGCGGCACAGATTTCATCAATTGAAACTGTGATCACCTCATCAACCTGATCTTTAATTAATTCGAAAGGTAATTTTCCAATCTGTTTCACTGCTACTCCGTCCGCGAAAATTCCTACAGTATCTAAAACTACTCGCTCACCGGCTTTCATTGCGGCCTTTAGGCAGGATGACTCTTCCGACTCAATCCCGATAACCTTAATTTTTGGATACAACTCCTTAATATAAGTTAAGATTCCAGCAAGAAGCCCTCCCCCTCCCACTGCCACAAAAATTGCCTCCATTGTATCTCCCATTTGAGAGATGATTTCCTTGGCAATGGTACCCTGCCCAGCAATGACATCTGGATCATCGAACGGATGAATAAATTCATAGCCCTCCTTCTCGGCTAGTTCAAGAGTGAGTTCCAAGGCATCATCATAGTTATCTCCATGAAGAACAACCTCAGCACCCAGAGTCCTTACTGCATCCACTTTAATCTCCGGAGTTGTTACGGGCATAACAATTAGTGCTTTAATACCAAGTTCTTTCGATCCCAAAGCAACACCCTGGGCATGATTTCCTGCTGAGGCTGCTATTACTCCCTGTTGCCTTTGTTTCGCGGAAAGTAAATTCAACTTATGAAAAGCTCCCCTTAACTTGAAAGAAAAAACAGGCTGCACGTCTTCTCGCTTGAAAAAGATTTCATTCTTTAATCGGGCAGAAAGCCCTTTCGCATGTTCAATTGGGCTGCAAACCGCTAATTGATAAATGTCAGCTGATTCGATACCGTTAAGAATATCTCTCTTTAAATCAATTAACGGTACGCTCATTTGTCGACCTTGTATACCCTTTTGAAGTTTTGAGAAAACCTAAACATAGTAGTGAAAATGAATGATTAACTTACCGCACACAACATTGAACATGCCAGTTGAGTATTCCAATTCTATTTCATGAAATTCAACCACTTGTTCCAAGATCTTATACTTCATCGTACATAGAATTTTATGAAAATTGAAAAAATCCAAAAAAAAAGGTTAACTTATACCTCTTGCAAAACCAAAGCGGTTATCATTGGTAAAACAAAGAAATTTGAAATGCTTGTGGGGAGAGGACCTACAACCTAAACAATAATCCTAGCAAAAAAGAAAAGGTCCTATGTATCACCCATTATCGTCTCAATTTAATATAAAAAAAGAGAAATAAAAGGACACTCGCGACAAGACCAACCAATGGCGTTTCAATCCCACTTATGAACCGTTCTTCCCAAATGACTTGTGTTTGCGTCCCAAGTTCAGGCATTCCTTCAACAATTGGAATCTCAATTCTTTTCGCAATACTCGTTTGCCAAAATGCTATTTTCCATCCATCCCTACCCCAAATATAAGTACTAAGTGCAAGAGGGAGGAAGGAGAGTAATAAAATGATACTTTTCATTTTTTAAAATAGAAAACAATTTTAATGAATATTTCCAAGATTATTATGATCATTAATTCTGGAAAGTTCAGATCATGACTGATCTTAATGATGACTATTTCTTATCCGGCTTTACTGTAATCATGTATATTCCAAGAGAACATAGACTAGAGCAAGTCACGATCATTAAAGGAAAATCCCAACCTATTCTCGAGAAAATCTTGCTCGTGAAATAATCAAAGTCGTTTCCAGTACTGTAGCTAAAGGAACCCTGATCGGTTAAGAAACAGGCAGAGATTAAAAAAATGGAAAGATTAATTACAGTAATTCCAAGAACTATTCTTTTTCGATGTTCATTATTCATGATAGGCTTGTTTATGGAAAATCATCTTTTAGAATTTCAATACATGTACA
>JABGUO010000391.1 GCA_018646565.1 Opitutia bacterium
CTGCTTCCAGGTGTGCAGGGCTTTTCTTGATTGGCTGGGGAGCAGACTAAGTAAATAGCAAAGGCCGGCATAGAAAGTAATGATGAGCAGTGTGGTGAAATTAAATTCAAATAACACCTGTACAGTGAGTAATCCAATACCCCAGGCAAAAAGTAATAATAGATTTACTGACCAGACTAACTTTTTCGAGTGAGATAGAAGACGAACTACATTTCCACAATTGATACAATAGGGAACTTCAATATTATCGGAATAGATTCCACCGTCCAAATCCGAGCGGTTGACTGTATCCCATTTTCTACGGTAATCAGTAAATGCACGGCAAGTGGAACACCAGGGTTCTTCTTGTTCGTCAGGAAGGTCGACTGAATTTAAATCTTCGACGTCTTTTTGTAGTTCATCCATTTTCCAGTTTTTGGATACTTGTCTTACTGAGATCGTGGGTCAGTGGCGTGGCTAACTGAAGTCCGTGTTTATCCTGGAGTTGATAAGCCCACTCGCGGATTCGGTTCCCAGATTCAATCAATTTATGGGGAGATTTTAAGGTGTAGGCTAGTCTCCATCGAACTCCATGGTCTCCACATTCTTTGTTCGCAATAATACAACCGCCATATTTGTCAACCAGCCCATCCTCCATAGTTTTTTTCCATGCCTCCTCGAGCATTTCTTCTACTTTTTTCATTTCGGTTCCGTAGCCAAACCAAAAATCTTCAAATTCCCTAATTCCCTTCAGGTCCGATTTTAAAATATCAACCCGAGCGAGTCGAAGTTTCGAATTGGGTAGAATAATATCATGCTTATTTACCAAATCGCGGACGATTGTCTGGAAACTGCCAATTTGCAGGACTATAGCACTTAGGTCCTCGTCTTTTATTTTAATTACATCGCCGCGTTCAATACGACCTTGGCTAATGATTAAAATTCCACTGAGGAAATCACCTGCCCAATATTCTTTGCTGGCAAAAATAAAAAGTGCCAAGAAGCCCAGTACGCTTGTGGTTTGTAACCAGTCTTCAAAGCCCCAAATGTTGATCAGCAGAACAATGGTTATTGTAATAATTATAAAACAGACAAAAAGTTCTAGTGTCCTCGAGGTGTGTGTTTCTGTGGTACGGGCAAAGTTTTCGATGGTTTTTGATTTCCCGTATTTTTTAAGTATAAAAGCCTCGGCAAAGTGAATCAGTAAATAACTGGCCAGAATGACAAGGAAGGTTTGGCTGATTGCTCGACCTAATGTAATTTCAAATATGACCGCTATCAAATAGGTAACAAACAGAATAAAATTCGTGGCATGCAGAATGCGCAATCGTGCTTGGTTGTTGTTGGTATCCTTAATCTTGCCGTAGTGCGTGGCAAACCACTTGGAGAAAATAAGGATGAACAAATTAACTGCCAAGGTGAAGTGGTCAATGGGTTTGAGCACTTCGAGGTGATCCTTAATGATGGAAGGAAAATTTTCGAATCGAATATTGAGCAAGAGATCCTGCATGTAATCAAAAATCCTAAACCTTTACTTTACTAGAAATCAAGGGAAATTTCTAATTCAAAAGAGTTAGATGGTTAACAAATGAATCAATCTTGATAGTACAAAATTGTTCTATTGATCCTATAGGTTCATTCCTTCGGGCACAATTGTTTGAACGGCTATTATCAATTTTAGAATTTGGGAAAGGGAATTTCTATTTTTATCAGTAAAAGCTAATTTCATGGTCCCTGATCCGGATGTTTTACTTGAGCTGGTTGCCATTTCCAAATGGGAGATATCCTTGAGCATTTCCATTGGACCGCCAGGTGGGATGGGCAAATCCATCTTTAAAATGGGTGCCACATTTATTTTGAAGACAAAATCATTCTTTTTGAAAATCTCTTTTCCTGAACCACTAACCGGGTTCTTGACAGAGCCAGACTGAGTGGCATCAAGATGATCCTTACTTGTGATGAGAAGAAAGTCATTCTTTTCAGTAATCGAATAACCCTGCATCATGGCCAATCCCAGCCCCATTGCAAGGGGAGGTGCTGCTTTAAGCTTGAGCCACTTTTCCGTATCGATTGATGCGGCCACGATAAACTCAGGCTTTGGCATGGCGGCCATCATCATTGCACCCGGATCCATTCCCCCGGGAGCACCCGGACCTGGGAAGGGTGAATCTTCCATGCCATCATCTCCGAATGGATTATCTTCGGCAACACCTGGACCTCCTGGGGAACCGCCCATACTTGCAGAGCTTGGCATTTTAACATCCGTGATTGAGGCGAGAAACTCGCCGGTAAATGAGCTAATGGCATCTCTAATCGTCAATCCACCAAGCTCGGGCATGGCTTCGTCCAATTTGATATCCTCTCCAAATTCAGGCAGCAGTTCCTTTTCGACATACTGAACAAATTTAAGGAGGTCGAAAGCAAATCCCAAAGCTAGGACCGCATCGGTGGGAGTGAACTTTAAGATTCCATCAGAAAATCCACCTTTTCCATAAACCATATCATTATTGGGAGCATCTATTTTAACTTGTCCAACCATTTCACCATCCTCGAAATTCAGGGTGAGCGTGCCACTTCCGCCTTTCAGGGTGTCCAGATTAACATCGTTAAGGTTAGTTCCCAAATTATCGAGGATGGAATCTCCTCCAAACCAGATACCAATATCATTTTTATCGTTTGAAAATGATGTAAAAGAATCCTGGCTTTTAACCAATGCATCTGAACCATTTGCAGTCATGAATTTTTCGATCGATGGTTCTCTGTCATTAGGTCTATCCGCTCCCCCTGCAAAAAAGAAGTCATCTCCGACAGCAATTTGTGGTTCGGCTCCGTCGGACCCACCAAGTGCTTCGTAGAGATGATATCCATCTTTTTCAGTTGGCTTATCAAGACCTGCAAGTAATTCGATTGTATTCATGAACTTTTCTTTATCTGACAACCTCCCGGCAATACCTCCGGTTGGTGCTAAGTTTGGACTTTCATTAGGGATAAGATGGATTTGAAGAGGTTCGGAGACATCAAGCCCCAAAGAGGCTGGGTTTTTGAGTGCCTTGGCAACCCTGGAAAATTGTACTCCCGGAGGTAAAAGAGCCGCGATGTCGCCTCGCCCTTTTTCAAGGAGGTCATTGACTCTGA
>JABGUO010000392.1 GCA_018646565.1 Opitutia bacterium
CCCACTTTTTGGCCCCCATATTCTACTTTTTTAGCGGAAGACTTTTCGCGTTTTTTGTTGATCAGCCAAAGGGGAAAGGAAATAAAATCTTTCAGTTCACCGGATGGAGTAGAAAAAAAAGGGGCCCAACAAAAGTATCAACTGAGTCAGCTTGAAAAAAGTATTTCTTTCTGTAAAGAAAAGCTTTCTCTCGGTCTCCAATAATTTTTGATTGGATGCCGAAATAAAATCAAAATAGAAATTTACCCTCTAAAAAAAGCCGATCCCCACCCACTAACTGAGAAGAGAGTTCCACATTCACAGAACCATTAATGCCTATGCTGGTCTGTCGAACTTCTAAACGAATCACTCAATACATGAATGAGCAGCATTGATTCCCCTCTCTTCAAAATTTAGTCTTGTTATGTTAAAAAAAGAGCGTTCGGTGCCCCACTCCAGACTACTGAATGAGAAATGAACAAGCGAATCGACGAGCCATGTCGATGAATTTAGCCATCATCTAAAGTACTTAATTCTTTTAAATGAGCCACATCTCCCCAGCTGATTAAATTCCATCCCGCCTCTACCCGTTCGATCCGATTAATGGAGCAGTTAAGAAGAACAAAATTACGATCGGAATCCAAAGGCAGATTGAGAACATAACGAAAAATTGCACCCAACACTCCGCCATGAGTAACCAAAGCGATATTCGCTCCCGAATGTCTATTGGCAAGCTCCTCGATTGCACCTGAACAACGCAAACAAAATTCGCGAAAGCTCTCTCCGTTTGGAACCTGAAAATCCGGGCCATCATTACGAAAAGACGAGTAAACATCTGGTTGACTCACTTTCATCTCCTCGGTGTTCATACCCTCCAGTACCCCAAGATCACGTTCCCGCAATCCGACATACTGCTCTGCAACCATACCGGATGGCCCGCCCACCAGTTCGGATGTATGCATGGCACGACCGAGGTCACTTGAATAAAAAAAATCGAATTTCTCACCCTTCATTCTTTGGCCCAGTGCTTCTGCCTGCGCGACACCACGGGGACTCAGCGGAGAATCTGCGTGCCCCTGCCAACGTCCGCACAAATTCCATTCGGTTTCACCATGACGAATAAGGGTAATACTTGTATTTTGAGACATGTGAAGTTTCATAAACAAAAAGTAGAATGGGGTCAGTATAATTTTAATAAATAGTAAGCACATTATAATAACAAAGAGAAGAGATCATTCGAACAAACGAATCAAAAGTCACTTTCAGGGGTTGTAATAATTAATTTCATCACACAATTTGAGTTCTTCACCCTCAACAAATACCCCCAATGAAAAAAACATCTCTTTTATTTCTTTTGCTCGTTCCTATTTTTTCGCAGTTTGGAAAGGTAGAGATCATTGAAATTTCTCCTGAAACGGTTACTCAACTCCCCCAAGGTAAAGAAGCGGATGGTATCATTGGTGACTTCGTACTTAGGAATGAACTGATTGAATGTGCAATTGGAGGATCTGCACCTGACCGCAAGGCGAACATGGGTGCTTTCTGGGGGGCAAATGGAATGACACCTGGATGCCTATACGATCTTTGTCTACGGGGAACGGAAAATGACCAACTTACCATTTTCTCCCCATCCCGCCAACAGGGAGAGATTTCCTACATTCGAAAAACAGAGTCTGGGGATGGCATTGAAGTGGTAACCACCGCCGCGAAATCTGGAGGTTTGTTTAAAAGACACATTTATACAATCAAAGAAGGAGAATATGGAATCCATATACTCAGCCTGATTCGTAATGAGGGGAAAATTAAAGTTTCCGGGCCAATTGATGATCGGTGGACCCGGTTCAGAGAATCTGGCCGACTCGGGAATATCGAATGGGCGGACTCTGTAGATCCTGCCGACAAAGCTGGCTATGCCTATGGTTGGTATAGGGACAAAAATGGAAAATTGCCACCCCGCTCAAAAACACTTCATCCAGGAGATCAAATTGAAATCAAGCGCTTTATCGCAGTGGGAACATCTCCAGTACAGGCATTGGGTCGGGTAGCACAAAAAATGGGTAAAACTGGAATAGTCGAAATCACACTTCGGGATGGCAGCTCAACGCCAATTTCATCCGCAACTTTCAAATTTTCCCAAAATGAACAATCCATTTTGGGGTATCCTGATGAAAGTGGTAAAATATCAACTCAACTACCCATTGGGAAATGGATGGTATCAATCCTTGATCATGGCAGGGAAAACCAATCATTTTCCATCGATGTACAAGAGAGTGGAATACGAAAAAATTGCACAATGAAGCAGGCATCGAAAATTGATTTTAGCATCACTAATGAAATCGGGGAAGACATGCCCTGCAAAATTCAATTGATCGGGCTGGGAGAAACCAGCGACCCTCAACTCGGCCCCGTTGACCGTGCCCATGGATGTAACAATCAATACCATTCAGAAACTGGTACTTTCTCAATCGCCCTAAATCCTGGTTCCTATCGAATTATTGTCACCCGTGGAATTGAATTCGACCATTTCGCAAAAGAAATCACTCTCTCCCCACAAGAGACTTTGCCTTTTTCAACCAAGCTTAAACGAACAGTAAACACAAAGGGGTGGGTAAGCACTGACTTTCACAACCACTCCACGCCGAGTGGAGACAATGTATGTGGGACAAATGATCGAATCATCAACCTGGCCGCCGAACACATCGAATTTGCACCCACTACCGAGCATAACCGAGTATACGACTGGCAACCCCATATAGATGAGTTAAAACTGACAAAAGAGATTTCAACTGTTCCCGGGATCGAACTCACCGGTTCAGGAGCACACCTGAACGCATTCCCGATCACTCCGAGTCCTTACCTTCAGGATAACGGTTCCCCAAAGTGGGTAAAGGACCCTCGGATTAATGCAATCAATCTACGCGATCATCACGGTCACAAGAAGAGTCGATGGATTCATATTAACCATCCGGATATGGTCGAAAATTTTAATGACCGAAACAAAGATGGATATTCAGACAATGGCTATGAGGGCATCGTTTCACTGATCGACGCAATTGAAACACAAAATTACCGAGCCTCGGAAATTTTGGGACGGGCACCCTATCAAATTACCCGAAGGGCAAGCAGGGAACAAGTTTCCATAATTCGTGAATTTGTCTGGCTCCAAATGCTCAACCAAGGGAGAAGGGTTTGGGGAATTGCTGTAAGTGATGCCCATACTGTTTTTGGAAACGGGGTTGGTGGATGGAGGACTTACATTCCCAGTTCCACTGATAACCCCCAAGAGATTGATTGGGAAGAAATAAGCCGTCGAGCGAAAGCGGGGCAAATGATGCTCACCACCGGCCCCTTTTTGGAAGTGGAAACTCAGGATGGAATCCTGCCCGGGGGCCTTGCCCGAGCAAATGATTCAATTCAATTAAATGTCCGGGTGCAATGCTCCTCCTGGATCGACATTAATCGCGTCCAAATTTTGATCAATGGAAGGCAGACCACCAAGTACAATTACACTCGAAAAACACACCCCCACTGGTTTAAGGATGAAGTAGTCAAATTCGATCAATTATTAACAATCGAGCTTTCCAGTGATGCCCACTTAATCGTCGTAGCCTATGGGGAAGAATTAGATCTTAAAACAGGATATGGAAACAGCGGTCAAGGAACGAACAAACCCTGTGCCTATCACAACCCAATCTTCGTTGATACCAATGGGGATGGTTTTACTCCCAATGGAGACACACTGGGATTTCCAATTCCCACAGCAGGAATATCGGTCGAACAGGTAAAAGAGAAATTAATTCAAGCCGGCATTACCACTCAGTGAAAAGAGCCGTTCTATTCATTCTTTGCATTGGATTGTTTTTTCTCCAAAATGGTTGCACTAAATCCTTTAATCAATCGACCAAGCCAAGCATTGAATCTGCTGAAATTCGTGTAAAAAGATATGAGACAAGAGCAAGGTCCTATCAGGCACTTGCTGATGCACAAAGTTTAAGCCCTGCCTATTCTAACCCCGGATTTCGAAACTACAGCAAGCTCGGTGGGCACAACTTACGAATGGTATATTTACAGGAAGCAATTCGGTATCGTAAACTGGCAAAGCAGGCAAAGACTGAAATCGTAAATAAAAATAAAGAGGTAGAATAAAACTTACTTCTTTTTCGGGGTGTCACGGAATGACCAACTAGGAGAACCTTGGGGATCCGGTGCATGAGGAGTCTTCCCTAAGCCATAATCTTTTGCTTGCATGTCTTGGCCCGACCAATACTTTTTGTCTTTAATAAATCCATAAAAAGAGGGATAAAAAGGATCCACATAATTTACATCCGCATTAACAGGAACTTTTAGCCCGGTAAGATGATAAACCGAGTTTACCAGCAATCGCCGTAAATCTTCGCTAACCAAATCAACTGATGCCCCCATAGTGGTACAGAAGGTAGTGCCATTCTTTCCATTGGGAGCGGTGTACGGATGAAGCCATGCTAGCGGTTGCATCGGATCGTTCTTCGCATCCACAAAAGAAGAGTTTGGTGCAAGTGTTTTAGTTACTGCTCCCCGCAAAAGAATGGTATCTTTTTCATTTAAGCGATTAATGCCATATACATCAGAGGGACCGAATACATCGGTTACTCCATTTAGAATAGGATGTGCGGCATTTTTAGTCTCAACCATTCCACGCGCACCTTCGCCCTTGTGCTTGCCATGGTGACTCACCCAGCCTTCTCCCATGATCAGTGGTCCGAACTGGCTGTAAGAAATTTTACCTCCCAATTTTTCTCCTCCATTAAATGCATGAGTGGAAGTACGAATTCCAACAATTGCTTTCCCTGCATTTAGAAAATTTGTAATAAATACCGCATCTTTCTGATTGGGTTTGCGAAATCGCGTACCAATTAACATGAGATCCGCGGATTCGAGGTGATTCCAACCAACCACACCCTGCTGATTGTTGGGATCAATATATTTGCCAGTTTTATCCCATGCAAAAAGAACCTTACAGGTAAAGCCATGCTTTTCGGCAAGAATTTTAGCCAACATGGGCATACTTTCCTCAGTTCGATACTCTTCATCGCCAGAAACCAGGACTATCGTTTTTCCATTTCCTGGACCACTTTTACCCTTCAAGGTAAGAATTTTCGAGTCATCTGCACAAAGAAACAGTGAAGATACTGAAAGCGTTAAAATACAAACAAGGAAATGAGCTAAATCTTTCATGAAATAAGTGAGAGTTTAAAATATAAATTCTTTGAAAATTTTCCTTTTATGTCAAAGCCCATCGCTCATTGATATAAAATTCATTGATTGGATCTTATTACTACCGAAAAAAGAATTCGTAATTTGAGGATTCACCAATAGATTAAAATGATGTTCAAAAACATTCCTTTCAATCGTGTTGAGTGGGTTACTAGTAGTTTTTTAATTATTACAGCCATTCTTACTTTCACTGCGGTACCGGCTTACTTTTATTTTTTTGGTTGGGACTGGTTTATTTTTGGAGTTTTTATGTTTTATTATCCCGCCACCGGCTTGAGTATCACCGTGGGGTATCACCGCTTATTTTCTCACAAAGCATTCAAGGCAAAATGGCCAGTCAAATTGTTTGTACTTCTTTTCGGTGCCGCCGCTTTTGAAAATTCTGCTCTATGGTGGAGTTCCGAACATAGAAAACATCACAAACATGTTGATACTGATGATGACCCCTACGACATAAGCAAAGGATTTTTCTGGGCTCACATGGGATGGCTTATGTTTAAGCTCAAACCGGACAATCCAATCAACAATGTACAAGACCTGAAAAAAGATCGTCTTGTGATGTGGCAGGACAAATGGGTTCATGGGATTGCATTTTTCATGAGTTTTATCTTACCCACGATCATCGGGTATGTTTATGCAGTCTCCACAGGCAATAACAGCCCGATGGCAGGTGCTCTTGGCGGATTACTAATACCCGGGGTCGCACGGGTAGTAATGGTTCAACACGCTACATTTTGCATCAACTCATTATGTCATATGATTGGCGAGCGTCCCTACTCGACGAGCCACAGCGCACGGGACAGTTGGATTGCCGCAATCTTCACGATGGGGGAAGGATATCATAATTATCACCATGAATTTCAATGGGATTACCGAAATGGCGTAAAGCCCTGGCAGCTCGACCCATCCAAATGGA
>JABGUO010000393.1 GCA_018646565.1 Opitutia bacterium
AAGAAGGTCTTGTGGTGGAAACCGACAGTCGATTTTCAATGCGGTTTTCCTCTTCGATTTTTAAGGGTTGGCGTAAGCATGACTGCGTCAAGGGGGCACGGGTGCTCATACGAACTCCGGAACCCCCCCAAGAAAGAAAGTATGGAAAGAAGAATTTTTAAGCTATCTTCCGCCTTGACCTGTGGGCGTGAATCTTTACTTTGGAACATTCTTATATGACAATTGAAATTAAATTACGTAAAGGCGAGCCCATCGATCGGGCAATTCGTCGTTTAAAAAAGCGCCTCGATCGTGAAGGTACAATACGAGATGTGCGTGACAAGCGTTACTTTGCAAAACCTTCCGATAAAAAAAGAGAAGCCCGGAAAGTAGCCGCTTTTACCCAGATGCTTCGTACTCGTTACGAGAAAATGTAGTTTCAAGGGAATCCTAATTGGATTTCTTGGTAAAAGTTAATTGAGGGGAGATCAAAAAATAAGATGTCCCAATTAAATAATAGATTAACTCCGAGTCTTCGTGCGGAGTGGAAGTTATTTGATCAGGAAAATTCTTCTTCGATTGAATACCTCATCCTTTGTGAAAAAATGATTTCTGTTGGGGAGTTTTTGTTGGCTCATGATGTCGCAAAAGCGGGTCTGAGTATTCACAAAAATGACCGGAAATTATGTCAGCGAGCTGCTCATGCATTAAGCAAGGCAGGGTCTCCCAAACTTGCATCTAAATTGCTCGAGGAGTTAGTTGGCGGAGGAGACAGGGGGGTTGAAACGCATAGTTTATTAGCCAGTGCCTACAAAGATTTGTGGGAGCAGGCAACGGATTCAGAATCCAAAAAGCAGTATGCAGAACTTGCAATTGCTCGATACGAGGAGGGCTTTTCTACCAATAGCTTTGATAATCTAAGGACAAGCCAGAGGCAGGATTTGGAAACCCAATATTACCCCTGCATCAATATTTCATTTATGCATTTTTTCTCCGGTAATGATGAAGCTGGAAAAGAATATGCAGAGAAAGCCTGGAAGATATGTGAAAAATTAAAGGCCGATGGAAAACATGATTATTGGATTCAAGCTACTGAGGCCGAAGCACTTTTACTGCTAGGCTCGGTGGACGATGCGGTTTTTTCTTATTCTGAGGCAGTGAAAATGACCGATGTTAAGCCTTCCTGGATTGCCAGTACTCGCAAACAGGCACTTCAAATTGCAAGTGCCTACGACGAGGAAGAGATCAGGCAGAAAATACAGAACGCATTTCCCACATTAGGAATTGTGGCATTTTCTGGACATGTCTTGGACCGTCCTGGTTCAATTCCTCGTTTTCCACCCGAAGCAGAAGAAATTGCGAAAAAGGAAATTGTGGAATCCTTGGAAGAAATGGAGGCAAATTGTGGTTTCAGTTCAGCGGCTTGTGGTACAGATATTTTATTTCTTGAAACAATGAATGAGAGAGGTGGGGAAACCCATATCTTTTTACCCTTTGCAAAAGAAGAATTTATTGAGACGAGTGTGAGACGGGCTGGGGGGAATTGGGTTGCTCGATTTGAAAGTGTTCTTGATCAGGCAACCTCTATTCATTTTGTGACCAAGGATGGATACAATGGGGAGGACACTCTGTATTCTTTCTGTAATGATGTGCTACTTGGATTTGCTGCGATGCGAGGCCGGGGGTTGGATGAAGATCCCAAGTTGCTGGTATTTTGGGATGGCCAACCCGGCGCGGAAGGAGGAACAGGAGAATTGGTAAAAAAATGGCAAAAGAATTTTAATGACCCCGTAATTATTGATGCAAATCGAGTGTTAGATGCGACTCCTGTAGTAAACGAATTACCCTCTCACGGCGGAGAGACAAATCCGACATTTCTAATGGGGGGGGATGCTTCCTCAGTATTACCGCGTACAATCAAGACTATGCTTTTTGCAGATGTGGAAGGTTTTTCCCGTTTAGACGAAAGTAAAACTCCGTACTTTGTGGAAAAATTCCTGGGAGGGATATCCAGTATTATTGAACGACTTTCTGTACCTCCTGCCTTCGTCAATACTTGGGGAGATAGTTTTTTCGCAGTTTTTGATAAATTAGAAGACGGGGTTGAATTGGCTCTTGAATTACGAGATTATTTTTCCAAAGGAGACTGGACTCAATTGGGAATGATGGAGGGGATGGAGGTTCGCATTTCAATGCATGCTGGACCGGCTTATGAAAAATTTGACCCCATCCTGGGTAAGTTAAACTTTTTCGGAAGTCATGTGAATCAGGCTGCCCGAATTGAACCAATCGTACTGCCGGGTTCTGTCTTTGTTTCCGAAACAGTTGCGGCATTACTTTCTTTTGGGCATGACGGATTTGATTTTGAATATGTGGGGAATTTAGAACTCGCTAAAAATTTTGGAAGTTATCCGATTTATATTCTACAACGAACTGGTTATCATTATGATGAATGAGAACTTTTTAAAATGATTTCCTCTGCTGACATACCCGAACCTTTTGAGAGTTACTCAGGGGAAGGTCCTTATGTATTTGTGAGTTATGCTCACGCGGACAAGATTCCCGTTTATCAATCTATGCGAGAATTTCGTGATGCCGGGGTTAATATGTGGTATGATGAAGGCATACAACCTGCCGGAGAATGGGTGGAAGAGATTGCACATGCCATTAAAAAGTCGGCAATATTTGTTGTCTTTGTATCTCCTCGATCCGTTGATTCCCGCTTTGTTAAAAGTGAGGTGGGATATGCCCTGAGTGAAAATAAAGATATTCTCACAATCTATCTCGAACATACCACATTGCCAGCTGGTCTATCTCTTTGCTTACAACAATTCCAATCGGTCTTTGTTTCGGAGAAGAATTGGCAGAAAAAAGCCAGCACAACCTTGTTGGATAAACTGAATGAAATTCCCAAGTTGGAAAAAGAAACAACTATAGTCGACCGGGGACCAGTTCCAGTGGACCATGGGGCTGAGTTGTGGAAGTCCTGGGACCGGGTATGGATGGTCCAATTAAAGAGAGGCCTACAAAATGCTGAATCGAACGGAATAAATTCGGAAAATGTGATCTCGAACAGCCAGACCAATGAGATTAAAAGACCCGTTCAGGAAACGATTCCTGATAAGAGTTCAATTTTAAAGCTTCGCGGTCGTCCAGGTCGTGGGAAGACAAGGCACCCGCTCGCATTTGATGTATCGATTAATAAAGAGAACGAGAGCTTGACTGATTTTCCCCAAGAGAATCATAATGATTACTATGCGGGAACTTTTTCGTGGATTCCATCCGGTAAGCTATCGATTTGGGTACCCTATGCAGAAGAACAAAGAGTGGTGGAGGTGGAGCACGGTTTTTGGCTCGGGCAATATTTAGTGACCCAGGAGGTTTACACTCAAGTAATGGGAGCCAATCCCAGTTTTACAGATTCTGAAAGTGATTTATCGAATCAATCTTTACCGGTAAATAATGTATCCTGGCTGGATGCAGTTGCATTCTCCAAGGCATTATCAATTTTATCATCTACACAAGGAACCTTACCCGCGGGGTATGAATATCGCTTACCTTCGGAAGTTGAGTGGGAATATGCCTGTCGTGCGGGGACATCGAGTTCCTATTATTTTGGCGATGAACCTGCCCAATTACATAACCACGCATGGTTTCGTGGAAACAGTGGAAAAAAAATTCATCCAGTTGGATTAAAAAGTCCCAATCCATGGAAATTATTTGACATGTACGGAAATGTTCGTGAATGGGTGGGGAATTCTTTTGTAAATACATTGTTGAATGATAGCGAGCAGGATGAATTTCGTATTAGTCGGGGGGGTGCTTACATGAAAACTGCGGTGGAATGCCAATCATCGACCCGGTCCACAAATTCTTTATACCACCGATTTAGAAATTTAGGGTTTCGGGTTGCTTTGGCTCGTATCAATAATACTTGATGCAGCGGTATTAAATCATCTGCAATTTTGAGGGATTTCCGTTGCTCTTTTGGAAAAGTAAATTCATTTTCTAGTCTTTTGTGATGAGCGAAGATAAGCCAAATAGTACCCCTCAACAAGACACTCCACTTGATGGAAGCGATCAATTTGCTGTCCGACAAGCCAAACTTGAACAGATTCGTGAAAACGGGTTTGATCCATTTCGATCGAATTGGGAACAAACGCATACCTCCACTGAAGCACAATCCCTTTTGACTGAAGACATGGAAGAAGGTCCGGAGGTCTCGGTTGCCGGGCGCATAGTGGCATTTCGTTTAATGGGAAAAGCATCCTTTTTAAAAGTCCTCGACCGGGATGGTAAGGTTCAAGCTTATGTGAGAAAAGATGAAATTGGAGAAGAGGAATATGCCACTTTCAAAAAATTGGATCTAGGTGATTTTATTGGTATCCGGGGGAGATTGTTTCGCACTAAGACAGGAGAAGTAACCATCCGTGCACAGGAATATCGCTTGGTTTCAAAAGCCCTTCGTCCACTACCTGAAAAGTGGCATGGATTAACAGATAATGATCAAATTTATCGTCAACGTTATTTAGATTTAATTGTGAATGATCAATCCCGTGAACGATTTCGTACACGGAGTCAAATTATCCGAGAAATTCGAGAATTCTTTTGGAATCGGGATTTCTTGGAGGTGGAAACTCCGATGTTACAATCCGTTTCTGGTGGAGCAGCAGCCCGACCTTTTCGGACTCATTTTAATGCTCTGGATTGCGATTTTAATATGCGGATTGCTTTGGAACTTCATTTGAAAAGGTTGTTAGTAGGTGGTTTTGATCGGGTTTTTGAAGTGGGCAGAGTTTTTCGAAACGAAGGACTTTCGAGGAGGCATAATCCAGAATTTACTATGTTGGAGGCTTATCAGGCTTACACGGATTATCGTGGAATGATGGAATTAACACAGTCCTTGATCCAACAAGTTGCGGAACGTTCTCTTGGCACTTTGCAGTTGGAGAGAAATGAGGGAGATGTAATTGATCTGTCGGGTAAATGGAGAGAAGCCAAGTACAAAGATTTAATTATCGATGCGGTGGGAAGGGATGATTGGTTTGAATTGCCTAAATCCGCCAAGTTGGAAAAAGCCAAAGAACTTCGAATCGAAGTTGATCCAGAGTTAGAGGATTTTGAAGTTACTAATGATGTGTTCGAGAAAATTATTGAACACACTCTTATACAACCCACCTTTGTGACCCATATCCCTAAAGAACTTTGTCCTTTGGCTAAAATTACCGAAAATGATTCCAGTACAATCGATGTGTTTGAATTATGCATTAATGGCCAAGAGATCGCACCGGCTTACTCTGAACAAAATGATCCTGCCGTTCAGCGCGATGCATTTATGAAACAAGTGGGTGAGGAGACTCAGGAATTAGATGATGATTTTCTTCTGGCTTTAGAACATGGCATGCCACCGGCCGGCGGAATGGGTCTAGGGGTTGATCGATTAGTTATATTTTTGACCAAGGCGGCCAATATTCGGGATACAATTCTTTTCCCTACCCTTCGACCTTTTTAAGCATCTCCGTTCAATTCCCTTAGTAATGAAGGTTAAAAACAAGGGAGATCAACAAAAGATTATAATCAAACCAGTGCTTTGGAGACAGACGGCGTTCACCTTATTTTTGTGTGTTACGGCGTTCTTTTTTTCCATGGTAAATTATTTTGGAGTTCTTTTTAGCTGGGTAGCTATGATTGTCTTTTTTGTTTTAGCACTGCTCAATCTATTGGATCAACTTTTTCAATGGTCCCGATTATTGATTGATTCGGAGGGTTATTCCTTTCGCGGATGGTGGAGGAAACAGCATTATCGTCATGAGGAAATTGAAAGTTTTGATACTGAAATCTACGCGGCCCGACTCCTTATTGTAGTGAATCTAAGAAAGAAATCTCAAAAGATAAGGGGACTCAAAGATGAACCCATTGCCTTTCCGTGTACGTTTGGAAGACCGGTCGAGGATATACTGAAGGTTTTGCGTGACAACCACGACAAAACACCTCGCGCACTAGTCTAGGGAATTATAATCGGGAAGTTCCTCTTTCGGTTTATTCGGTTTAATGGCTCCGAAACCGAAAAATCGTAATATAGGCGTGGTGTATGCTAATCCTATAATAATCAATTGGGAAATGATGAAGGCCATCAGATA
>JABGUO010000394.1 GCA_018646565.1 Opitutia bacterium
GACTTAGGAATTTGATCGGAGTCACCCAAGAATTCCTGTAACGACCATTTGATCGAATCAAGACCAGCCTTGAGGGATAGCGGACTGGCCCCTCCCAGTCGAGGGTTGATCTCTACTAGATGAAGGCGTTCTTTATCATCCACGATCACTTGGGCAAGAACATGTCCTCGTAATCCAGTAATCATTGTAAAAACTTGAATTATTTTTTCGGCCCATTCGGGATTAGAAAAAATTTCGGATTCATGGGATTCTCCGTTTATTACCAATGTTCGCCATCGTAAAATAACTCCATGGCATATTCCATTCCGGTCAATCCAGGTTTCCGCACTCAATTCGCGACCATTAATTTGAGGTTGAAATATGGGCTCCTCTATTCCCCTTACATGAGCCTCAATTTTTTCCCTGCTTAAATTTAATCCGATCGAGCGAGATGCAGAGCCCATTCTTTCCTTGACCACGAATCGTTGGCAGGAAGAGGGGAGTGCATCCAGTGAAAAGGAGGTGCTGATTGAAGGGATCGGTGCCTTTTCAAAATATTTGAAAAAAGAAAATTTATCTTCGCAGAGAGAAATTGCAGACTCAGAGGAAATCATAACTCCAATTTGATTATTGTATAAAAATTCTTGATGAACTGCCCAGAAGAGTAATTCTCCGTCCCGGCTTGGAATTACAAATTGAATATTATTTTCCTTACAAAATTGAAGAAGTGATTCTTGATCCAAATCCTGGATTGGAGGCATTATTAGAAAGGAATCAATTTGCTTGGCTCCTCTGCAGGATTGATCTGAATCTGCTCCAATAATTTCGCAATCTGGGATAACTGTCCTAGCTTGCTCGCAAACCGAATAATATAAGGCAATCTTTGCAGATAGACTGGAGAAGAGAACAGTAAATTGATTAATGGATCCCACCATTACTGGGGAGGGGGGAATTGTTTTAGATATTCTGATTTCAAACAAGAGGCTATTACCGCATCTACCCACTGACCATCGACCTTGGTGTCTTCTCGAAGCACTCCGTCTCTGCGAAAACCCGATGATTCAACTGCATTGACATGAAATCCACGGTGGGAGTACGAATAGGTGGATATTTTGTTTAGGTCGAGTGTGTCAAAGGAGCACCTCATTAATAAATTTAAAAAGATGCTACAATCCCGACCATATTGGAATGTGTCTTTCCCTCTTTCGGTATCCAAAAGGAAGGACACTTCAGCATGTTGGTTTGTCCAATCAATGTGAACCAATCCCCCGTATCCAATCAAAATATTTTCAAAAGTGAAACGAAGTAAAATTAATTCGGGTTGTTTTTGTGATAAGCTAGGCTTTACCACTTTTTCAAAATAGTTCTTCTGTTCTGTAGCAGTTAAAGGCGCAGATTGTCGGAGTGCAGCTATTTGTTCATTTCTCCATTTCATTATTGTTTCTGCATCCTGCATCCTGATCGAGGTCAATTCATATCCTCGAAATGTACCGCGAAATCCTTTTAAAATAATGTACCCCGGTGAAGAAGGTGTGATTGATGGGCTTATAAACTTTTTAAAATCCATTATCCTTTAAGTAAAAATTGTTCTAGTGTTTCCAATACTCGATCCTGTTCATTTTCTTTTAAATCGGGATACATAGGAATGCTAAGGCAACCCTGAAAAAATTTCTCCGCTCCTGGCAACTGAAAACCTTGGTTTTGTTTTTGATAATAGGGATGTTTGTAGACGGGTATGTAATGAACTTGAGTCAGAATATTTTTACTCTTCAAATATTTATAAGCTAAATTTCTAAGACTTTCATCCTTAAATCGGATAATATACAAATGCCAAGCATGCCCCTCTTCAAAAGGAGGGCAATTGATGTGTTCCTGGAAGGGACTTTCGCTCAGTCTTTGATCGTACCGTCTTGCTAATTTTCTGCGTTTGGCAAGAAAATCGTCCAATCTGTTGAGTTGCGAGAGTCCTAATGTTGCCTGTAAATCAGTTAATCTGTAATTCCAGCCCAACGATTCCTGTTCATAATACCAGGGCATTTCATCAGTCTCGGTAAAAGGCCGATTTATTCCATGACTTCGTAAACGAAGTGCTTTTTGGGCAACATGAAGGTGATTAGTGAGCACTGCTCCACCTTCGCCTGCACAAATATGTTTTACTGGGTGAAAGCTCAAGGTCGAAGCAAGGGCATGGGTACCACTACAACTTGAAATTGTTCCCTCTTGTTCATCTGGAGTGGATGCACCCGGTGAGTGGGATGCATCTTCCACGAGGATGAAATTATTTTCAGACGCCAGCTTTTGACACTGGGCCAGGGGAGCAACCGCA
>JABGUO010000061.1 GCA_018646565.1 Opitutia bacterium
CGATTTTTCAACCAATCGTAAAGTATCTGCCAATACTCTTTCCATCTCCTGCAACCTAGAATCTTGTAAAATCGCATTCTCAACCAAAGATTTCTCCTCCTCTGTCAACTCACCTAGCAGTAGAGCAACGATCTTTTCCTCGTCCACTTTATAATCTTCGCTCAATGGAAAAACCCTTCCCTTTTTAATGCCTGACTTAAATCTTTGATGATATGATGTAATTTATAGCCTACATTACTCACACTCAACCCCGTGATTTGAGAAATTTCATTATAACTTTTTTGTTGGTCAAATTTAAGTTGAATGATCTCAGCTGATTCTTTGGGCAGGAGTGAAATTGCATGACGTACCCGATTCAATGCTTCATCTTTCTCCAAGTTTTTTACTAGAATGCTCTCAACTGGGCGATTCATTGAATCGAGGAAGTCCAACTGATCCCCATCAGTTGTTCTCTGCAACCGTCCATTTTTTCTTAAGAACGAGATAGAAAGGTTACGGAGGGTTTTATAAAGCCATGCCTTGGGTTCGAGAATTTTATCCTCCTGTTTAAAAAAGCGAAGGAAGGCATCCTGAACCAAATCCTGAGCTTCTTCACGATCGTGTACAATTTGAAAGGCGTAAATCATTAAGGGTTTTTCTAGTTTTTTAAACCATTCTTTAACTAGGTTTTTCTTATCTTCCCCACTCATTATTTAAAAACGGATTTGATAGAATACCAATTCAGGAATGATATAAATTTTTTTAATTTCACTTAGAAAGACGATTATAATGTCTATTTCTTAGAAATTTTTTTAAAAAGTCGAATCAGTTTTCAAACAGTTGGTGCATTCTTTGCAGTCCAATTCGCAAAGTTTCTTTTGGATCGAGCTGCCACCATGATTCATTAAACAACTCCAAGCTGACGGTTCCATCATAACCCATTTCCTTAAGCGCCTTGATTTCTGCTTTTAAATCAATTTGCCCATCCCCAGGCATGACACGGTCCGGGTCCGTCTGGGTCCCTGCCGGTTTATTTGGGTCAGCATCATCGATGTGGTAATGACTGATTCGCTCTACTGGTATTGAACGAAGTTCGGTCTCTGTGGATCCACTATTCCAATTATGAAAGGCATCGAGGATTAACGTGGCATCTTGATCATCGGTGACTTGAACAATTTCCCATGCTTTACTCAAAGTATGGACAGACTTAAAAAAACTAATGTATTCAAAAGTGGGTCGAATTCCCTCTTCCCGACCAATCCTAAGTAGCTCTGCATACCGGGCCGGCAAATGTTCGGTCTCCGGTTTTTCCAATGGTGGCGTCGCCACAATAAAGGGGGCTCCTAAGCGTGCACCAAGAGCAAAGCGCCTGCGTGCTTCATCCAATACTAGTTGGTGCTCCCAACCATCCATGTCACCCCATTGTCGCATCGCAATTACAGAGGGTACGATTAATCCCTGGTCCGAAACTGCTTTTTCAATATCACTGACCTCGCCCCCACGTGCCACATATTCCCATACATCATTAAGCCAAAGTTCAATCCCATCGAATCCCGCCTCTCCCACCAAGCGAATTTTATCCATTAGAGGTTGTGGTTTAATCGTGCTGGTATTTAGGCAGTAAATCATATTTTTTGGATTTGTTCAGTACTCAGATTTAGCTTGTAGTTTTTTTCTCTTAAAAAAAAGAAATATTTCCTACTATCCAAGAATTCGTTCTTCAATACAATACCCAAGTACGCCCTGAAGTACTCCATTAGAGAAAGGCTTATTTGGAGTGTGCCCGGCAATCTCTGCACACTTGGTAATTTCCTTTAAAAATTTAGGGAAATCGCCCGCGAACCAATGAAACCAAGTTGCAAAGTAGTCCCTCTGGTTGATTTCTGATAACAGTGGCAGGCAGGCATCAATCCACAAGGTATCTACTCGGGTTCCGCCCCACCCTCCAGCCAGTACTTCTTCCTGCCAAACTCTTTTTAGTTTTTTGAGCCCCAGGTTTTTTCGAGTACTTTTCTCACAATTAGTACTTGTTGGAATGCTCATCTTCAAGACATCTTCAATCCAATCAGGGTTCGCCTTCCATAAATTACAATATTGAGCCAATCTTTTTTGGGGATGATTTGCAGGCCTAAGCCCTTGAAGTTTCCAATCTTTTTCTGATTGAAAGATTTTAGCAGAATCGAGCTTCTCACTTCTCCAGTGATGGGTAGGATATACTTTACTGATCCGAGCCATCGGTTCCCGATTCCTTCGGTAGCCCAGCACTTCAAGAAAGGTTTCATGAAAGACCTCCTCTTGATTGTTTTTTAGCAAGCGTGTTTGGGCATATTTCTTTTTTTGTACCCAACGGGCTTTGGCTAATAGATAATTTTTTTGCCTTACCTGTTCGTGATCAATTAGAGAAGAAAAACTCGAGGTCTTTTTTGATTCATAGGCCGATAATCTTTCAAGAGCCTGCTTTTCAAGGTGCTCCTCTAAACTGTGCCTGAGCTTAGGCAACAGAACAAGCTGGGGGATTTCTTTTCCCACTTGTGTCTTACAAACCACTTTTTTTTCATTTTGAGGAAAGAAAGTAACATGTAATAAGACCCGGTTATAATTTACATCTTTATGATGCCCGTGCTTTTCCCAATCCGATGAGTTGAAATGAATTTCAATGTCTCCATCAACTGGAGAATTATCAAGAGAAATGGACGCATTTTTGAAATCGGGTCCCTCCTCAGCAAGATTCCATATTCCGGGTGAAGAAATGATCACTTTCTTTCCACATTCTGTAACCAGTTCCCTTTTGTCGAAGTCTTGGTCCGCCCAAATCTTTTGGACCACTTTTTCCTCCACCCGTAAAGCTCCATACAATCCGGGTACTTCCTCTACTAATTGATTGTCAGTCATAAACTAGTTACTCTCCTGTTCTAATTCCGGGAATGACAAGCGATTTTTGAGCGGACCCTTTTCTCCATTCCCTTGGTGTTTTATTTTCAAACGGGTTCGATGAATAGTACTATCTAGCTTTTTGATAAGCTCTTCAATCCTCATTGCGGACGCGCCCGATTCATAGGCACAATTTCGAATCAGTCCATCATTGGTAGCCACAGAGATACGTTCAGGGAATTGGGCTGCTAAAAGCATTCTTTCAATGACTCCATCAGCCCCCTGCACAGAAGAAGAATAAATGATGGTGTAGCTTTTGTTTCCTTCATGCTGATATATCCTTCCCTTCCCTCCTCTTCCGTCAAAAACAACCGTTAAAAGACAATTCTCACCCGTTTGAATAGGTTCGAGAAAACGAATCAGGCTGTCGCGGGCCAAATTGCGGTCTCTAGTCAGTTCTTTGGATAATTCTGGGATCGCATGCAAGGCATTGTTCCCATCAATGATCAGATGTTCTTGCATTTTAGGTGGGTTCAGTAAAAAAAGAGAGTTCATTGGTACTACCCTCCCTGCTTTTTCGCAATTACAATATACTTATTATAAAATTATGAGCATCGCTTTTTTATTTCCTGGTCAAGGTTCCCAGTCGGTTGGTATGGGATCCGATTTATTTTCACGATTTCCAGATATTGTTGATCAAAGTGATCAAATTCTTGGCTATTCAATAGAGGAATTATGTTTACGGGAAGATGCCACGGACTTGAACCTTACCAACTTTACCCAACCGGCTCTTTACACTGTTAGTTGCTTGCAGGCGAAAGCATTGCTTGAAGAAGGCAGGTCACCCTCTTTTGCTGCTGGGCATTCCGTGGGTGAATTTGCTGCGTTGCAATGCGCCAATGCATTTTCTTTTTCCGACGGGCTCAAGATGGTCGCAAAACGGGGAGAAATTATGGCGAAAGTTTCGGGAGGAGGAATGGCGGCGGTGATCGGTATGGATGCTGATAAAATAGGCAATGTCTTGACGGAACAGGGAGCGGATCAAATTGATTTAGCCAATTTCAATTCTCCCGGCCAAATTGTGATATCTGGCCCTGCTTCGCAAATTACAGAAGTTCTCTCTCCCTTGAAAGATGCAGGAGCCCGTATGGTGGTGCCATTGAAAGTGAGCGGTGCTTTCCATTCTCGTATGATGAATGAACCTGCGGCAGAATTTGCCGTGTTTTTACAAAATTTTACTTTTTCCCTTCCTCAATTCCCTGTTTTTTCAAATGTCGAAG
>JABGUO010000395.1 GCA_018646565.1 Opitutia bacterium
AGATAATAAACCTGCACTTCTAATTTATCTTCATGGAGCGGGTGGAGTGGGAAGCGATGTGAAGCGGTTACAGGGACAAGCTCGAGCATTGCTTGAGGGAATCAATCAGTTCAAAAAAGGGCCGTGTCACATTGTAGTTCCCCAGTGTTCCCGTATTCGAAAAGTGGGTGGACGGGGAACCTGGGAGGCCAGTGACTTGGATCTGTTGCTTAAAGGACTGAGTGCAAGTTTGAACTTTGATGCAGACAGAATTTATCTGACCGGTAATAGCATGGGTGGATATGGTTCCTGGACATGGGGTGGAAACAGTCCGCACCATTTTGCGGCGATTGCGCCCGTGGTTGGAGGAATCGGTCCGGGTGGACCCAAGGATGTGACTACGGAACTGGACCAATGGGCAGCAAATTTGGCCAAGGTGCCAGTGTACGCATTCGCAGGAGCCAAAGATAAGGTGGTTCCCGCCGAGAGATCGGTTCGAATGGTCGATGCCATAAAAAAAGCCGGTGGCAAAATCGCTAAAATTAAAGTGTATGAAGATCAGGGGCACAATGCCCGGCAAGTAGTTTATTCAAGTAAGGAATTTTACGACTGGGTGTTCAGTCAGAAAAGAAAGTAGACTGTAAGTGAAGCTCCATTGAAGAGCATCAAAACACTCGTATACTTAGCCCTTAGAAGAATTAGTTTTCAGAAATTGATCGAGGCACTTTGTGGATTTTAAATCGGCGATCCAATGTTCGGGAATGGAGGAAATTCCATTGGTCGCACCCAAGAGCATGCCCAAGGCTAATCCACGGGCACAATTATCTCCGCCAGCCATGGCGTTTTCGATAAGTGCTGTTTCGGTATCACCCCCGTGTTTTATGGCTAAATAGAGAACGGCGGGGAGGGCGGATGAAATGGAACAGGCAGGTCCAAGTTTACCGATTGCATCCACGGCATTTTCCGAGAGCACACTGTCTGCTTTTTGGAGTGCCCACTCGGGTGCGGTTTCGTTGAGGGTATCAAGCAGGTTGGCTCCATGTATGAGTCGATAACCTGCCTTGGCGAGAAAGGTGGCAGATTCTTCGGCTTCTTTGGAACGATGGGTAAGCATGGTTTGTTCAACCGCCGCTTTCACCACTTCACTTTCGGAGGAACTTGAAAGGTATACAATAAGTGGGGCAATCCTAGCCGGGCCGGCAATTTCCACTGAATCGCTACCTCCTTGAGTCTTGTCAGTTTGATTTTGTACATTGGCCAAGGTAGCTTTGCTGGCACCATCTACATAATCATTGTAGTTGGGCCACATACCAAGCCAGTCCTCCATAAACACGGAAGGATCCCACATTTTTTCTCTTGAAAGAAATGTTAACAGGCAAAGGGACTGGTCTCCCACATGCCCCTGATCCCCCGCTTGCTTATGAGGATGGTAGGAATCAGCACCAGGTGCCTTGTAGTGAGTTACTCGGCCGTGTTTTTTTACCAGCTCTTGGGAGTCGTAGATCCAGTGTACACCAAGGGAAAGGGCGTCTGCACAGTAAGAGCCAAACAGAAGTCCGGATTGTTTATTGGTTAAATCGTTCATGTAGGATGACCTGAAATTTTTATTTTAATGCGTGTTGGATGGAAAGTCGGTGTACCCTTCGGCAGTCGAGGAACTGTACCAAGTGGAAGGATCTGCATCTTCTGTAAGAGGGGAATTGGTAGCGAATCGTTCCACTAGGTCTGGGTTACTGATGAATGGACGCCCAAAGGCAATCATATCTGCGTGACCTTCGGATATGGCTTTTTCAGCAGTTTCTTCGGTGTATCCACAATTACCCATGATGGGTCCTTTGAAAACCGCCCGAAATTCCTGGAGGGTCATGGGTTCACCAAGCTCATGAAAGCCAAAAGCAAGACCATCCATAACATGTAAGTAAGATAATCCATATTGATTGAGTTGTTTGGCTGTGTAAGTGAACTGTTCACGATAATCAGGGGAACCCATATCATCAAATATTCCATTGGGTGACAGGCGGACGCCTATTCGATTGAAGGGAAAAACTTCTCCGACTGCCTGAACGACTTCATCGAGTAATCGATAACGGTTTTCAATACTTCCCCCATATTCATCCGTTCGATGATTTGTTTTGGACTGCAGAAATTGATCGAGTATGTACCCGTTGGCCGAGTGTATTTCGATACCATCGAAATCGGCAGCTTTTGCAAGTTCTGCACCTTTTCTGAACATCGCAATGATTTGTGGAATTTCTTCCAATTCAAGAGCTCTGGGAATCTCGTAGGGTTTACTGCCATCCGGAGTGTGTGTTTCGTTATTTTCCAAGCGAATGGCTGAGGGGGCTACTGGTTGCTGACCATTAATCAATAGACTGTGTGTTGCTCGGCCTGGATGCCAAAGTTGCAGAAATATTTTACCATCTTTTTTGTGAACTGCCTGAGTCGTTTTTTTCCAACCTTCGACATGCTCATTATTGTAAATACCAGGCATATTTATCCATGCAATTGCACTACTATCCACTCCAGTTGCTTCGGCAACGACCAATCCGGCTGATGTGCGCTGTCCGTAATATTCTGCCATTAATTCGGTTGGACAACCATCCGGAGTTGCTCGAGTTCGCGTCATCGGTGCGAGGATAACGCGGTTCTTTAATGGTAGATCCCCAATTTGGGTGGGTGTTAAAAGTTGTTTAGTCATTAAGGTTATTTAAACAAAAGTTCCTGATTATACAATCGTATGCAGTATTTTGTATAAAAAGAGTGTTTTCGGGGTCACCCTGCGACTTTCGATTGTAAAAAGAACTTTGTCTTTTTCGTAAGAAAAGAAATAATGGATATATATATAGTTTATGAAAAGTCCCACATTCCACCTCACCTTTTTGTCCCTGTTTTTCAGTTTTGTTTTTTCCTCCGCTTTTGTTCAAGCAGATCATCATGTCAAGGGCTCTGCTCCTCTTTTGCATACAGGAGACCGTGTAGCTCTTGTGGGTGGCGGGTTAATCGAGCGGGCTCGCTTAAATGGATATCTCGAAAGTGCTCTGACTTTGGGGGCAGGACCGAAGGTGAGTGGGCTCAAATTTCGAAACCTCGGTTGGAGTGGAGACACGGTCTTTAATGATGCCCGTTCTTACTTTGGAAAACCCAAAGAGGGGAGGGAGAGGCTGAAGAAAATAATTGCCGAATGGAAGCCCAGCGTGGTTTTGCTCAATTATGGTGCGGAAGTCGCTTTGTCAAGTGGTCGGGCATGGACGGACGAATCCACGGCGAGCAAGCGTTCCGCTGGGGGTTGGGATGAAAGTGTAGCGGTTTTTCTGGAAGGATATGGAAAAATGCTTGAAGAAATAAGAAAGGAGGCTGGTGATGATTTAAGGGAAATCGTTATAGTCGCCCCGCCACCGTTCGAAAACCTAGGGAGTCCACTGCCTGACCATCAGGAAAATAATCGAAGACTTGCCAAGGTTCGGGACGCTCTTCAAATTTTCGCGAAGAAAAGAAATGTTCATTTCGTTGATCTTTTCGGGGCAATGGGGGGAGATAAATTGGAAAAAGAAGTTTCCACTAAAGCGTTTACTCATGACGGGCTCCATTTCACGAAGCATGGATACCGTGAGCTGTCTTCCCAACTTGTTCTAGGCTTGGGATATGAAGCAATCCAGTCAGATACTCGGACTGAAAATTTGAGGAAAGGTATCATCGAGAAAAATCGCTTATTTTTTCATCGTTGGAGACCAGCTAACGAAACCTATCTGTACTTATTTAGAAAACATGAACAGGGGAATAATGCGAAAGAAATTCCTCAGTTTGATCCCATTATTGAAGGACGGGAGAAAGAGATTGAAGCGATCCGAAGTCAATTGCTCAATGGTTCCCAAGGATAATCTAATTACCACTATTTTAATTCATGAAAATTTTCACTTTTTATTTTTTACTTTTTTTCACCCCATTTACGATTACCTTTGGCCAACGGGGACTCACCAAAATTCCTGATACTTCGATTCAGGCTCAATTAGATTCATTTGTTTTACCCGAGGGTGCAAAAATTAATCTATTTGCCAGTGAGCCGGTGGTGCGAAATCCGATTCATATGAATTGGGACTCAATGGGCCGGTTATGGGTGGTCGGTAGTCCGCTGTATCCTCATATAAAACCTGGCGAGGAAGAGTCCGACCAGTTGGTTATACTAGAAGACACCAATGGAGACGGGGTTGCGGATAAACATACTGTTTTTGCAGATGATCTGCATATTCCAACTGGCGTGCTTCCCGGGGACGGAGGAGTCTATGTGGCTAACAGCAATGATGTATTGTTTTTGAAAGATACCAATGGCGATGGGAAAGCAGATCATCGTGAAGTTATCCTTTCCGGGTTTGGAACCGAGGATACTCATCATATCGTACATACTTTTAGGTGGGGACCAGAAGGAATGATGTGGCTCAATCAGTCGATTTATATTCATACCCATCTCGATACTCCTTATGGAATACGCAGACTACTCGGTGGCGGAATGTGGCATTATCGTCCCGAGACCAGGCGTTCAGAGGTCTTCATGAAGGGTCTGGTGAACCCATGGGGGCATGCATTTGATGAATGGGGCCAAAGCTTCATGACGGATGGAGCCGGTGGACAGGGAATTAATTTTGTTTACCCACGATCAGTTTTTGTGGCTTCTCCCGGTGCTTCCCGCAAATTACAGGGACTGAACCCTGGACAGCCCAAGCTATGTGGGCTTGAAGTCTTATCGGGTAGTCATATTCCTGAACATTGGCGTGGTGCACTGGCTTCTCCTGATTTTCGTGGTCATCGAATTAAAACTTTTAGATTGAGTGATAAAGGAAGTGCTTTTGAATCGAGAGAATATAAGGAATTACTGGCATCAAAGCATGGTGCCTTTCGCCCGATCGATGTGAAAATGGGCCCAGACGGAGCAATCTATGTTGCCGATTTATACAATCCTATCATCCAGCATGGTGAAGTTGATTTTCGTGATCCCAGGCGTGATCACAAGCATGGACGAATCTGGCGGATTAGTTTTCCGGAAAATCCTCCGGCACCCTTTACGAGGCCTTCCGAAATGAATTCCTTGGCTTTAGCAGAGGCGTTGCTTTTTTCCAAAGAGAATATTGTCAGGGAGTTGGCCACTGCTGAATTACGAACCCGCAAGCCTGATCAAATGTTGTCGGCACTAAATTCCTTTCCATTGAAGGATGATATTCATGTACTTCGACGAGTCTGGGCAACCCAGGCTTTAAATCAATTGGATATTGGGTTGGCTAAACAATTGACCCAATCGAAATCACATAAGGCTAGGGCTGCCGGACTGCGTGCCATTTATTACGACGCATCCAATAAAAAATACAAAAACCTACTTCCCATTGCTGAAGAGGCTGTCTCAGATCCATCTCCACATGTTCGTCTATGGGGGGTGAGTTTGTTGGCTCAACTGGACTCCCCAAAAACTGTAGCAATTGCATTACGTGCATTGGAGGGAGTGGAGGTCGATGACTTTCTGGACTTTGCCGTATGGTCAATATGTAGAGAGCATCGTGACCGGTGGGTTAATGAGATGAAATCCAAAGGAGAAAATCCATTTGCCAATCTTTCACAACTCCTTTTTGCATCTTCTGCAATTGGTGAACCGATGGGAGCAGATCAGATATTGGCTTCGGTTGAAAGCGGCAAAATTAAGGATGATCGAAAGGTCTGGGAGGTGGCAAACTGGATGGCCAATGAAGGTTCTCCCAATCACTTGAAAAAGCTTCTGGATTTGGCAGCGAAATCGATGTCGGTGTCCCGACAGCATGCTTATTTGAACGCTCTGTTGAATGCCAAAAAGATTCGAAAAATAAATCCGTCCGGTGACCTGCAAAGAGTGATTCAATTTTTGGAAAGTGAGAATGATACTATTTGGAGCACAGCGACTCAATTGGCTGGTTTGTGGAAACTCGAAGTTGCCCGGCCAAGGTTGGAACAGATTTTGAAAAACAAGCAATCTAAACAGCAAAGGAAAAATGCGGCGATAGACTCTTTGATTGCTATGGGGGGAGAAAAGACCCGTCAGTTTTTCGATCAGCAAATAGTAGACGAGCAGAATACATACGAACAAAAAATTACACTGATCAAAGGTCAGCTTAAGCTTCAGCCAAATTTAGCCGCTAAGCGGGCAATCAACTTGCTTCAGAATATACCGAACACCCAAGATTCTGGCAGTGTTTTTGCGGCCTTTATTGGAAATCGCGGAGCAACCCAGGCTTTGACTAATGAACTTAAGGGTAAAAAGCTTTCACAGAATGTGGCCCTAAAGGGGATGCAACTGGCGGAGAGTTCACCCACCCGACCAAAGGCTTTAATTGCCGTTTTGCAAAAGGCTGGTGGTTTGAAGGCTATGAAGATGAGCCTTTCAAAGGACGAAATGATTACGATGATCGAACGCGTAAATAAGCATGGAAGTGCGACGCGCGGGGAAAGCGTGTATCGAAGAGAAAATTTACAATGTGTTGCCTGCCATGCGATTGGCGAGGTGGGGGGAGTGATTGGGCCTAACCTTGTCTCCATTGGAGCAAGTGCACCAGTGGACTATCTGATTGAATCTCTACTGGAGCCCAGCAAAAAGATTAAAGAGGGGTACCATACCAATTTGGTAACTCTTAAGAATGGAGATTCTTTTGCAGGTGGAATTTTGAGCGAGACAGACAGTGAATTGGTCATCCGTGATTTAACCGGGAGGCATAACCGGATCGCAAAAGCCGATATCGGTAGCCAAATTATTTCTCCGGTTTCCCTGATGCCTGTTGGATTAACCACCCAGTTGAGAGAAGATGAGTTTGTTGATTTGGTCCGATTCATGTACGAACTGGGGAAGGAAGGGAAATACAAAACCGGAACCAATCGTTTTGCCCGGCAGTGGGAGGTTTTACCGGCAGGTTCTCCAAACCCCGGAACGATACACCATTATGGAGCAGAAATGTTTACGCAGGAATTTAGCGGATACAAGTGGGAGCCATTTTATTCGATGGTAGGTGGTGGAATTCCAGTGGACGAAGTGCCTGTGGCATTGCAAAGGAGGGCAGATAAGTATCAGGTAATGCGTACACACATCGAAGTTACAAAACCTGGAAAGCATAAGATGCGCTTGCAGGGAAACCTAAGCCAAATGAGTTTGTTTCTTGGTAGCGAAGAGATAGATTTTCCACCTAATGGAGATGGGACAGACCTTTTCGTTAATTGTAAAAAGGTGGGTAAGCAGGAGATCTTACTGGTTTTAAAGGGAGCGGGTTCAAAAAATCAGTTTTCACTCGAGGCATTGTCCGAGGATATGAACATGATCAAAACATTTTAGTTTCCATGAGTAGGTATCTAAAACTTGTAGTCAGTCTTACCTTTTTCTTCTTTAATCTATGCCTCGCTGACCCTTTAATTGTGGCCCATCGTGGTTCCTCCTTTGAGGCACCGGAAAACACATTGCCCGCTTTTCGTTTAGCGTGGGAGCAGGGAGCAGATGCGATTGAGGGGGATTTTCTTTTAACCAAAGACGGTCAAATTGTCTGTATTCACGATGCATCCACGAAGCGACTGGCCGACAAAAATTTGGTTGTATCGAAATCCACTTTTGAGGAACTTCGTGCCTTGGATGTTGGAGCATGGAAGCACACCAAATTTAAAGGAACGAAGATCCCTACGATCTCAGAAGTTTTTGCCACTATTCCAAAAGGCAAAAAAATATTCGTGGAGGTAAAATGTGGACCTGAGATCGTACCTTTTCTAGTCAAAGAAATAAGGAAAGCCAATTTGGAGACTGATCAGGTTAGGTTGATTTGTTTCAATACAAAAGTGATTAAATCTTTCAAGGAAAATATGCCTAATCATAAGGCTTATTGGCTTTCTGGATTTAACAAGAAGAACGGATCCTGGAAACCTTCCGTGGATCAAGTCATTACGACCCTGCAAAGTTGCAAAGCTGATGGACTAGACTCGCAACACACAATTCCCCCCGAATTCTCAAAATCGGTTATCAATGCTGGCTTTGAATGGCATGCATGGACGATCAATGATGCTCGGACAGCGCAAAGGCTAGCGAAGAGGGGGATTGATTCAATTACCACGGATCGCCCTAAACTTATTGGTTTAGGCTTTAGGAGATAGCCTTCGCGCAGATTTTAAATCACCAATCTTTGTATTTCTTGATTGGTATTAAAACTAATTCGATTTGAATAGATGTAATTATGACAAAAGGAATTAATCACAC
>JABGUO010000396.1 GCA_018646565.1 Opitutia bacterium
GCATGAGTCGCTCCGAATTGTTCACCGGCACCGGGGAGTAATTCTTTTCTCCAGGGCTTGGTGATATCTTTCTGCGAATAATAAATAGCAAAGTAATTTCCATTTTCAAAAGGTTTGCCCTTCGCACCCATGGCAAAGTCGATGAGGCCGTCTCCATTAATATCTCCAAAGTCGAAGTAGTGACTTCCTCCCTGTGCCGTCCCTTTAGCGAGGGGAATAATGGTCCATGTGATCGGATTCTTTTTCGAAAGCTTGGGCTTGAGCCAACAAACGGATCGGGAATACGGTCCCTTATCATCGCTAAAATCATTGGTGATCAAATCATTCTTACCATCCTGATCGATGTCGAACGATCGTAAGCAATGGACACCAAAAATCTGATCGGTAATCAGATGCATTTTCCAAGTAGTTGTGGTTGGGTTCTTGTCCGGGCATTCAAGCCAGAAGACTTCGCGTACATAGGAACCGACAAAATCAAGATCACCATCCCCATCGACATCATGTAATACGCAATGAATACAGCGGGGTTTCATCTTCGCATACTTCGGCTCAGCCTTCGCAAATACGAAAGGTTTGTCATACTCCGGACCAAAATACATGAAGAACTTTCCTTCTGCGGAGAAGAGAACTTCCTGTTTCCCATCTCCATTGTAATCATGAGCGGTGGCAGAATTCACATGAGAGCCGGAATAAATCTCCTGAATTTGCCAACCCGCATCCTTCGCGGAAGCGAATGCAGCTGAAAAAAATAAGAAAGTGATGAATGGAAGGACGGAGAAGTTCATTTCTATCTAATAGCTTACTTCTTTCCCGACCGCAAGTCCGTGAAAGGATGGTAACTCGGACTAATGGAGAAACTCGATTCGGCTCTATTAGGAGGTTTCATGGGAGTAAACCATGGCTGAATTCTAGCGCTCTTGCATTACCTTACTCCCTGGATATCTACTTAGATCGAGGCTAAATTTAAGCCATTTCATTTGAGGTAAAAAAGTGGTAGGATATTGACCTGGTTAAGTTTTAAATTTTAAATTAATTGATGAAGAAAATTTTCATACTCAGTGCACTCACATTCTTATCGATCGTAATTGGGTTTGGCAAAGAAAGCCTGCGCAAATGGACCAATCAAGAAGGTCGGGTAATTTCGGCGGAGTTGATTTCTCTGGTTAATGAAAAGGCGACTCTGCGTATGAACAATGGGCGGGAATATGTGATCGAGCTTTCCACTTTGAGTGACGCCGATAGTAATTACGCCCGGCAATGGCAGAAAGCTAAAGAAACTGCTGCCAGCATGGAAGAGGCGGGAATCAAAATTGGCGTTCCTACCGTGGTCATTGTCGAAACCGCTTTTGATCAACAGACCCCACCGATTCAAAAAGGGATGATATCCGGATGGAAAGCCGGTCTGGGCGAATGGCGAATCGATGATGGTGCCCTGATTGGAGACGAGTTACCGGAGAATAACCATGCATCGTCACTCACTCATCGCTTGGAAGCGACTCATCTAATCATCACTGCCGAGGTGCAATTGGGCACCGCTCAACAAATTGCGTTTGCTTGTCGGGATACAGTTCCACCCAATCTCCATCTCGGGCGTTTATATATAACCCCTGATAAGCTGTGGATCCAACATATGAATGGGATTGCTAAAACCACCAAGGCGGAAAAACTGGTTACGAAAAAAGTTAAGCTAGACCCTGAAAAGTGGTACAATGTAACCATTGAAATTATTGGTGATCACTACCGAGCAAAAGTCGGCAAAGAAGAGATCGAAACGACCCATTCCCGGTTTGCAGATACCAAGGGGATCATTGCCCTGGTCAACAAAGGACAAGGTGCTAAGTATAGAAATGTAGCCCTGTGGCACGCAGAAGCTAAGGAGTAAACTGCACAACTTTTTTCCTTCACGAGTACTCTCCATTCCCCAGTCTCTGGATTTTAATTATTTTCTTTGAGTTTATCTTTGGCTCAGCGATCCTTCTTACCTGACCACAAGTCCGTGGAGGGATCATAATTCGGATTGGGCTTCATCATTTGGGC
>JABGUO010000397.1 GCA_018646565.1 Opitutia bacterium
AAAAATAAATTTTCTAAGAAATTTCAAACCGGTGCGTCTACACTCACCATGATTCAAATTACATTTTCGAATTAAACGACCTCATCCATTTCCGTTTCCCATTAAGATAATATCAAAACTATGAAAAACCCGCTTATCACCCTCACTTATCTTCTTTTCATTCTCCAAGCTCTGGTAGTATCCACACAAGCCAACTCGATCGGGTATATCGAAAAATTCTCTCTTGCCGAAGATCGTAAACAAGCACTCGCTGAACTCATCCCCGGAACGCGAGATTATTACTACTACCAAGCCCTGTATGCTCAGAACGAAGGCCGACATGGAGATGTCGAACAGTTACTCAAAACCTGGATCAAGAGATACGGAAATACAAGCCGGTCGCGCGAAATTCAAAACCGGGCCGCACTGCTCGACTATGACAAGAATCCGAAAAAATCACTCGCCTATTTAAAAGACCGCCTGAGACTGGGCTTTGACCACAGTCGAAAAGTAGAGGGAAGGAAACCGACTCATCCCATCAAGCTGGATCCCAAGAGTATGGACTACCAGACTTTTTACAACGATGCCCTCAGGGTCTATAAAAACCTGCAGGGATTTGAAGACCGTGGTCTGCGTAATATTAAACCAGGTAAGCTCAATGCGATCCAACTACGCGATTTCCTGGGCAGGCTTACTCATCCTGATATTCCCGACCTACCCGCCCTGATTGTAAAGGATCTCAAGTCAAAGGAAAGCCGGGGCTTTGGCTCACTCCAGATTCACCGTAAGCTTACTAAGCAACAATTGGAAACTCTGTTGGAACTGGATCCAAAACTTCTTAATTCAAGCACATTTGTTCAGGGATTTCTTTCCCGGCTAGCTCCTTCATCTGACCTCAATCCTGAAATGGAAGCAGATGAAAAATCGGCCTGGCTTAACCGACAGCTTCTCTTTTCCCGTACACTTTCTCCTGCATTCAATTCACTTAAAGCGAACATTCTGTTTAATCTACTTGGGCATAAACGTTCCCTGGGCATTTGGGACCGGGAACTTTTCTTAGAATACCTTTCCCTCCCTAAACCTGTATTTTACCTACGCCGGGAATGGACGCAGGCACAATTAAAAAAACCCGCTGCCCGGCAGGTTAATTTAAATGAGGATTTTCGTTCATTTGGTTGCTATGGCCCAATTGGACAGGACATCTCCTTGGTTAAAGCCATGCTTCTTCACTTTTTTGTCGGTGATACAAACTTTGATGCAATCTCAAAATATTTAACCGATGAATTCCTCAAACCCATTTTTGCTGAGGCTAAACTGACAACAGGAAAAGGAGATGCCGAGAAATGGTACTCCATGCTCTCGACCAGCCAGTTAAAGAATCTGAGAGAAAGAATCGATTTATCTTTCGCTCATGACAACGAGCAAAGCTTTGCTCCCAATGAAAATGTAAGCCTCAAGCTTTGGACCAAAAATATAGATAAGTTGATGATCAAAGAATTTGAGATCAATGCCTTCAACTACTACATGAAAAACAGACAGGAGGTAAGCACGGCAATTGAGTTGGACGGTCTCACCGCCACCCGCGAGCGAGTTATCGAGAGCAATCTTCCACCCATTCGCAAAAATTTACAATCCATCCCATTTCCCAATCTAAAAAAGAGGGGGGTATATGTCGTCGAATTTATCGGGAATGGAATTTCCAGCCGTGCACTGATCAGGAAAGGCACTCTTCGCTTACTTGAAAAGATTGGTCCTGCCGGTCACGAATTCCGAATACTCGATGAGAAGAACCAAATCTGTGAAAAAGCCACGCTTTGGTTTAATGACAAGGAATATTCGCTCAAGGATGGTGTTATCCTTATCCCATTCAGTAATAATCCAGGTAACCGAACCGTGATCCTACGGGATGGTGACTTTGCAAGCCTTGCCCGCTTCAACCACCTCGGTGAAAACTACAGACTGAAAGTCGGATTTCATATCGATCGAGAATCCCTGAGAAGCGGAGAAAAAGCCACCCTGCTCGTCCGCCCATCCCTGCGCTTGAATGGATATCCCACTTCCTTAAACTTACTCGAAGAAATCCAACTGGTGATCACCACTTATGATCATGAAAACCAGCCAACCCGTCTGGAAGTGCCCATTGAAAAGTTTAATCCGCGGGAGGAATTTACTCATGAATTCCGGGTTCCGGAAAGGACTCATCGAATGAACGCATTTGTGGAGGCAAAAGTAGAAAGCCTGAGCGGATCCAAGAAAGTAAATCTCAGGGATGATTTTTCTATTTCCATCAATGGGATAGATCAAATCACTCAAACCGCAAGTCCACTCCTCCTTCGATCTTCAGATGGATTTGTCCTGGAAGTCCGTGGGAAAAACGGGGAACCCTTTGTCGATTATTCAGTCCCCTTCAGCTTCAAACATTTGGATTTTCGTAGAACCCGAAATCATACCCTGAAGACTGACAATAATGGACGGATTCAACTTGGATTCCTGCCAAGCATTGAATGGTTACAGGTTAACTCTCCTAATACCCAAAAATGGGAACTCGAAAAATATGCGGTTGGACGTTCCTATTTGCCAACTCTCGTACATGCAGTGAAAGGCGATTCCGTCTCTTTCCCATTTCCAAGGCTAGGCAACCGATTTCCGTTGACTGAATTCTCCCTGTTTGAAACCAGAGCCAATAGCTTTTTTGTCGACCATTCCGACAAAATAAGCACCCTTCCGGGACTGATCGAAATTTCGGACCTGCCCGCCGGAAACTTTCTACTTAATCACCACCCGACCGGTCGGACTGTGACTATTCGCATAACCAACGGAGAAAACAAATCCGGGTTTGCGGTATCACGCCACCATATTTTAGAAAGAAATTATGGTCC
>JABGUO010000398.1 GCA_018646565.1 Opitutia bacterium
TGCCCTACCCGATGCGGTAAAAAGCGACGTAATTGCTTACAGTCAATTATTGGGCCCCGGCGAAAGTGAAATTGTTAAATTTAAGGCTCCTGCTAAACCTGGAGTACATCAATTTGTATGCACTTTCCCAGGTCACTATGCTATGATGCGTGGTGTGATGGTGGTGAAGTAACTAATTAATTCATCATGCACGAAGTTCAAGTGAACTTTCGGCAGACTTACTGCACATCCTATTTTTTTTAACCTCATCTGGTTTTTGACCATTACTTACTCGATTGTAGTAACTAGGGATCATTTCTTGTAACTTATTCTTGGCTTTTTCACTTTTGCATAACTGTGGAAAGCACTTTTGTACCACTTCAAGTACAATATTGACACAAACTGAAGCACCAGGAGATGCACCCAACAGAGCGGAGATCGTTTTATCCTTGGTAGTTACCACTTCGGTTCCAAAGTGGACAATTCCAGCATCCCCATCCTCTTTTTTGATTGCCTGTACGCGAATGCCGGCATCTATAAGCTTCCAGTCTTTGGGTTGGGCATCCGGATAAAAATTACGTAATTCCTTCATCCGGGTGTTCATGCTTTGCAGTCCCTGTTGAATGAGATAACTGACAAGGGGAATATTACTGACCCCCACCTTGATTAAAGTAAGAATATTATGTAGCTTGATAGAACCAGGAAGATCTAAAAAGCTACCACCACGGTGTAAAAACTTAGTGGTCCATGCTGCATAAGGTCCGAACAGCAATGTTTTTTTCCCCTCCAACCATCGACTGTCCAAATGAGGAACCGCCATCGTCGGCGCCGCACCAGGAGACAATCCGTAGACCTTGGCTTCGTGCTTTTTCACAATTTCAGGATCATCGCAGACCAACCATTGCCCACCTATTGGAAATCCGCCATACCCTTTAATTTCGGGTACTCCGGCTTTTTGCAGGAGTGGAAGGGAACCTCCACCGGCTCCAATAAAGACAAACTTCGACAGTCTTTTTCGGGTTATCCCTGACTTTAAATCTTTAATAGTAAGTTCCCATCCATCCCCACCGCGGTTTAGGTCAGTAACTCGGTTATGGGTATGAAAAGAACAATCTTCCTGCTCCCCCATCCAATGAATTAATTTACGTGAAATTTCTCCAAAATTAACATCGGTCCCGGCATCCATTTTGGTCGCCGCCACCGGCATTTTTTCCCGGCCTTCCATTAAAAGGGGGGCCCACTCGCGAATTATTTTAGGATCCTCACTGTATTCCATTTCCGAGAAAAAAGGGTGAGCAAGCATGCCCTTAAAACGGGACTTAAGGAAATCAACCTGTTCCTGACCGTAAACAAAACTGATATGTGGAACCGGTTGAATGAACTCGGACGGATTATCAATCATACCCGTACGCACAGCATGAGCCCAGAATTGTTTAGTCTGTTCGAACTGTTCGAATATTTCTACGGCTTTGGACACATCGACCTCGCCATCCGGTCCACGATCTGGCGTATAACTTAATTCACATATTCCAGCATGTCCGGTCCCGGCATTATTCCAACCATTGGAACTTTCCTTTGAAAGTTCATCCGTTACTTCATAAAGTTCAATCTTAAGATTCGGATCAAGGCATTTGAGCAAAGCCCCCAAGTTAGCGGACATGACTCCGCTCCCAATAAGGGCAACATCTATTGTTTCGAATTGTGAATCAGTACTCATAAATAAAAATCAATTAGGATTGTGTCCCAAACATACGATCTCCGGCATCACCGAGTCCGGGAACAATGTATCCGTGTTCGTTCAGTTTTTCATCAAGAGAGGCGGTAAAAATCGGGACATCGGGGTGGGCTTCTTTCATGCGGGCCACTCCTTCCGGCGCAGCAAGCAGACAGAGCAAACGGATTTCACTGGCTCCTTCTTTTTTTAATCGATCAATCGCAGCAACAGATGAATTACCGGTTGCAAGCATAGGGTCGACAGCAATGACCAAGCGGTTTTCCAATTCAGCCGGCACTTTGCAATAGTATTCAACCGGTTCAAGAGTTTCCTCATCCCGATACATTCCCACGAAACCAACACGGGCTGCGGGAATGACTTCAAGAATACCATCCAGCAGACCATTACCTGCCCGAAGGATCGAAATGAGGGCAAGTTTCTTTCCATCCAAAATAGGCGAACGGGTCCGGCAAACCGGAGTATCAATAGTAACCTCAACCAGGGGAAGATCATCAGTGACTCCATAAGCAAGCAGCATGGAGGTCTCCCACAATAACTGTCGGAAAGTCGAACTGGGAGTCTCCTTTTTACGCATCAGGGTGAGTTTATGCTGAACCAGAGGATGATCTAAAACGGTAAGATGTGAGGTCATTGGAATAATGATTTATTTTATTGAACAAGTTCTCCCACTACGGGAATGGGACTACATTGGGATCGATCAATAGTAAAGGCAGATAGCAAATTTTTCGAGACCGAATGAACAGATTCTTCATCCTTGGCATGAATCCGGCAAAGGAGATCTCCCGATTGAACGGCCTGGCCAAGCCCTGCAATTTGATCCAAACCAACTGAAAGATCGAGAATATCATCCTGTTGCTTGCGCCCGCCCCCCAATTCAATCACCACCTGTCCAACTGCACGCAAATCAATTCCGGAGATAAATCCATTCTCTTTTGCAACCAGGTCATAAAGGAAAGGCGCTTCAGGTAAATGGCGGGAATAATTTTCAACCAGATCATGGGGTCCGCCCAAGGCGGAAACCATCTGAGCGAACCGTTCGGTTGCCTGTCCGCTATCGATAACCTGATTAATTTGAGTTTCTCCCTGACTCGAATTTTCAACTAATCCACCCAAACAGAGTAATTCTCCACCCAAGGAAAGCGTAACTTCCCGTAACCTTGGATCCTGGTTTACACCATTGAGGAACTCGAGTGCATTACGACATTCAAGTGCATTTCCGGCTGCACGGGCAAGTGGTTGCTCCATATCAGTCAAGCGAGCCGATGTCTTACACCCCGCTCCGTTCGCTCCGTCCACCAAAGAACGGGCCAATCTCTTAGCCTCCACCGGATCATTTATAAACGCACCATTCCCAACCTTGACATCAAGAATGAGTCCCTCCAGGCCCGCGGCTAGTTTCTTCGAAAGAATGGAGGCAGTGATTAAATCAATACTTTCCACGGTGGAAGTGACATCGCGAATCGCATATAACCTCTTATCCGCAGGAGCAATCCCCTGCCCCGCCCCAACTATTGCACAGCCTACATCCGCAACAATTTTTTGAAACTCTTCCTCGGGAAGTAATGTGCGATAGCCCGGAATGGACTCCAACTTATCAAGTGTACCCCCGGTATGTCCCAGTCCACGCCCAGAAATCATTGGTATATAAGCCCCACAAGCAGCAAGTGCAGGAGCAAGAATGAGGGAGACATTATCCCCAATTCCTCCAGTTGAATGTTTATCCAAAACCGGTCCGGGTAAGTCCCACTGTTGGACATTCCCCGAGTCCCTCATCGCCAAAGTCAGCCCTACGCGTTCCTCCTCACTTAATCCATGGACACAGACGGCCATCGCAAAAGCACCCGCCTGGGCATCGGAAATATCACCGGAAACTAATCCACGGGCAAATTCACTCAACTCCCCGGTCGAAAGAACCACCCCATCCCGAACCTTCGATAAAATCAGCGGTATATTCATTCCCCCGGCAAGTGGGAATTTGAAAAAGCATGGGGTAAAAGTTCACCAATTGTGATTCGTTTTGTTTCCCCATTCAGGTCGGCAAGAATCACCAGTACATCTGGGCCGGAAAACTCGGCAATTTTTTGCCGGCACCCGCCACAAGGGGCAATCGGAACCGGACTCTCCGCAACCACACAAACCTCCTCAATTTTATTTTCCCCTGCGGCAATCATCGCGGCAATCGCCCCCGCCTCGGCACAGGTTCCCTCCGGATAAGCTGAATTTTCCACGTTGCAACCGACAAAAACCATCCCATTGGCAGATCGAATAGCTGCACCCACCTTAAACTTGGAGTAAGGAGCATGTGCGTTCTCTCGAACTGCAAGGGCATCTTGAAAAAGTGACATATAAAATTTCGTTCTGCCCCTATTTTGGAACGAACCTTCGATTCTGGCAAGCGAATGCGAAAAACAAGAAACTTGCCACGGGACCAAGGAATTACAATGATTCTATATTCACCCTGTATCCAATATTGTGTCTCATTCTAATACCAACTCAATCTCACCAAGCCATTCCCTGAAAAGAAACCCCGGCATGGAACTCGACCTTGACTGGGCACTCTCAGTACAGGCAAACACATCGGCGATTGAACGCCGGTGCAAAACCCTGCCTGGTAGACGCTCAATCAAGAAAGCAAACCAGGCGGCCTGGCTACTGAAGGCCATCACCTGTATTGACCTGACCACTTTATCTGGGGACGACACTGAACAACGGGTTCGAAGGTTGTGCCAGAAAGCGAAATACCCAGTGCGAAATGACCTGCTTGAAGCAATGGAGATTGAACCGGGTATAATCCACACCGGGGCAATCTGTGTATACCACGAAATGGTTCCCGCCGCAGTTTCCGCTCTCGAAGGAACTGACATTCCTGTGGCAGCTGTATCGACTGGTTTTCCCGCGGGTCTTTCCCCGTATGCACTTCGCTTAGCTGAGATCGGAGAATCCGTACAGGCAGGTGCCAAGGAAATTGATATTGTAATTTCCCGTCGTCATGTGCTTACCCAGAATTGGCAGGCTCTGTACGATGAAATGAAAGCTTTTAGGGAAGCCTGTGGAGATGCTCATGTAAAAGCAATTTTAGCTACCGGAGAACTGGGTACACTGCGCAATGTAGCCCGTGCTTCGATGATCTGTATGATGGCAGGTGCAGATTTCATTAAAACTTCAACCGGTAAGGAAAGTGTCAACGCAACCCTGCCCATAAGTTTGACCATGATTCGCCAAATTCGCGACTATTACGAAAAAACGGGGTATCATGTGGGTTACAAACCGGCGGGGGGAATATCCAAGGCAAAAGACTCACTCACCTATCTTTCTCTGATCAAGGAGGAACTCGGGGATCGATGGCTCCAGCCCGATCTTTTCCGATTCGGTGCCTCCAGTCTGCTCGGAGATATCGAACGACAACTAGAACACTTTGTAACCGGGCACTACTCGGCCAATTATCGACACGCAATGGGATAAGGAATGAAAGTTAAGGAAATTTTAGAAACAATGGAATATGGAGAAGCTCCGGAAAGTGCCGAACAGGCAAAGGCATGGATTGCTACCCGTTCCGGGAAAATGGGCCTATATATTGATGGATCAATTGAATGTCCGGATGGACGGGACTCTTGGGAAAGCAGGAATCCTGCAAACGGAGAAGTATTAGCCCATCTCTGCCAGTCAGACCGCGAGGATATCGACCGTGCAGTAAATGCCGCCCGGAAAGCGCAACCGGAATGGGAAGGAATGGGAGGTCCGGCACGGGCGAAATATCTCTACGCCCTCGCCCGTCTTGTGCAAAAACATTCTCGTCTCCTTGCCGTACTCGAAACTTTAGATAATGGAAAACCAATCCGGGAAAGCCGGGACATTGATATTCCTCTGGTTGCCCGCCACTTTTATTATCATGCCGGGGCCGCTCAGTTAATGGAAAAGGATATGCCCGGCCAAAAGGCACTGGGCGTGGCCGGACAGGTCATTCCATGGAATTTCCCCCTGCTCATGCTGGCCTGGAAAATTGCCCCGGCCATTGCCATGGGCAACACAGTGGTTTTAAAACCGGCGGAATACACATCCCTTTCCGCCCTTCTCTTTGCAGAAATTTGTCAGGAAGCAGGTCTGCCCGACGGGGTGGTCAATCTGATCACCGGAGACGGACGGGTCGGAGAAATGCTTGTGACTCACGAGGGGATTGATAAAGTTGCCTTCACTGGATCAACCGAGGTCGGCCGTAAAATCCGGCAGGCAATTGCCGGACAGGGCAAGGAGCTTACTCTCGAACTCGGAGGTAAATCACCCTACATCGTATTCGACGATGCCGATTTGGACAGTGCGGTGGAGGGACTGGTCGATGCAATCTGGTTTAATCAGGGACAGGTATGTTGTGCTGGATCCCGATTGTTTGTACAGGAAGGAGTCGCAGAAAAATTTCATAAAAAACTCAAGGCCCGAATGGACAAACTCCGAATCGGGAATCCGATGGACAAGTCCATTGATGTGGGAGCCATTATTGATCCAAGCCAACTCGAATCCATCACCCGGATTGTGGAAGATGGATTAAAGGAAGGTGGTAATCGACACACCTGTCCGGCAAAGTTACCAGAAACCGGTTGTTTCTATCCGCCCACGCTCATCACCGAAGTGGACCCTGCATGTCAATTAATGCAGGAAGAAATTTTTGGCCCTGTTCTAGTCGGGACCACATTTCGTACACCCACCGAGGCTGTGGCACTGGCTAATAACACTCGCTATGGACTGGCCGCATCCATCTGGACGGAGAATATTAATCTCGCCCTCGATATTGCACCCAAAGTGATCTGCGGAGTGGCGTGGATTAATTCAACCAATCAATTTGACGCCGCTGCTGGATTTGGCGGAAGGCGGGAAAGTGGATTCGGGCGCGAAGGTGGTCGGGAAGGATTGTATGCTTACACGCACTCCCAAAATGCTCCCACTAATGATCTAATCCAAGTCAAGGCTCTTACAGGAAAGACAGAATCGGCAGGCACAGAAATTGACCGCACTGCCAAGCTCTTTATTGGAGGCAAACAAGCACGTCCAGACAGCGGATATTCGACCCCAGTCTTTTCACCTGACGGGAAACTACTCGCACAAGTCGGCCAAGGAAACCGTAAGGACATCCGCAACGCAGTGGAAGCCGCCGCAAGTGCGAAAGGATGGGGTAAAACAACTGCCCATCTGCGTGCACAAATCCTTTATTATATCGGAGAAAACCTATCCGCCCGCAAAAACGAGTTTGCCGGTCGTATCGTGAACATGACCGGGTGCGAAAAAGAATTCGCAGAGCAGGAGGTGGCAAGTTCAATCGACCGATTATTCACCTATGCCGCATGGGCGGATAAATACGACGGTTCAGCCCATGGCGTTCCTATCCGTGGAGTTGCCCTGGCCATGAACGAACCCGTGGGAGTCATTGGAATAATCTGCCCGGACGAATCTCCGCTACTTGGATTAATCTCACTTATTGCCCCTGCCCTCGCGATGGGTAATACCTGTGTGGTGGTTCCTTCTGAACCCTTTCCCCTCTCCGCCACTGATCTTTATCAGGTATTTGAAACTTCGGACTTACCGGCAGGTGTAGTTAATTTGGTAACCGCAAAACATGCTGATGTGGCGGACACTCTCGCTGGACATATGGAAATTGATGCCCAATGGTACTTCGGATCCGGCGGACTCTCCGAATTAATTGAAAAACCCTCCGCCAGTAACCTCAAGCGAACCTGGGTTAATCATGGAAAAGCGATTGATTGGACGAATCCATTACAGGCGGAAGGTAAAGAATTTCTTCGCCAATCAACCGAGGTAAAAAATATCTGGATTCCCTACGGAGAATAAGATCGAAAAAATAAATTTTCTAAGAAATTTCAAACCGGTGCGTCTACACTCACCATGATTCAAATTACATTTTCGAATTTAAACGACTTCATCCATTTCCGTTTCCCATTAAGATAATATCAAAACTATGAAAAACCCGCTTATCACCCTCTCTTATCTTCTTTTCATTCTCCAA
>JABGUO010000399.1 GCA_018646565.1 Opitutia bacterium
AGAAGTTAAAAATGGAATTCCTTGATTCGGATCAACAAATTGAAGCAACTTACGGTTCTTCGATTAGCATAATCTTTGAAAACGAAGGAGAAGCAAAATTCCGGGAACTTGAAAAAAAGTTTATTCAATCCGGTTGCCCAGAAACAAATTACCTAATTTCATGCGGGGGCGGACTTCCCATTCCCGACGGAATGATTGAATTACTCAAATCAAAAGGAAAGGTCATCACACTCGATGCCTCCGTCGATACGATTTTGGAAAGAACTTCAGAAGATAATTCTCGCCCGCTTCTTCAAACAGAAAATCCCAAAGAGGCCATACAATCGCTTCTGAAAAAAAGGGAACCCAAATATCTTCTTGCAGATCAAGTTATTTCAACCGAAAAGCGAAATACCGAACAAGTCGCTGATGAAATTGTGCAAGCGTATCTCAGATCAATAAGCTAAATTAATCTTCAAAACTTTTTTTCGCGAGATTTAAAAAATTTTCTGGTGGCCGTACTACCCGACCAGCTCTTGAAACAAATGCATGCTCCGTTTGACCGGTCACCAGTAATTCACTCCCTCTTCTCACCTCATAACTCGCTTGAATTCGAACCAGGGGAATTTTTGCAATTTCCACTTTCACCTGGAGTCGATCATCAAAAAAAGCGGGCGATTGAAAAGAAGCCGAGCATGTAAGCACCGGTAACAAATAACCTTTTTTTTCCAAATCAAGATAGGGGCAACCCATTTGATCGAGTAATTCGATCCGGGCAATTTCAAACCATGTAAAATAATTGGCATGGTAAACCACTCCCATTTGATCGGTTTCTTTATAACGCACTCGAATGTCAACGCTTGCCGAAAGCATAATCTTTCTTTACTGCAAAAACCCTAACATATGCAACGAACGAATTTTTAATGTCTATTTCAAAAAAAGAAAGATCCTTCTCCATTTGGATTGGGATTGCCATCGGGGTGGCCCTCTCCTCCATGCTCGTTCGCTATGCCTTGGAGAAAAAAGAAACTCAAACCAAAGAACGACCCGGTAATTACGAATCATTGCAATGTGCATCCGGCGGAGAACCATTCCATCCTCTCCCCGAACCAATTAAAGAAAAAATTCCCTATGGTATCGTGGTCTATTTCGAAAATAATCAAAGCACTGAGGATTTTAATCAAACCGTATTTCAACGCTCTTGGGTCATCGAGTCGTCCGGGTCTTTTCGCTCGGAAAGACTCTTTATCCTGGCTCAGGAACAATCAAGCAGTGCCCTCTTCGATGAAGAATGTGAGTACTACTTTTATCGAGCATCTGAAGTTTACCTACTCCCCCACCCCGGAGTAACAAAAGAGGAAATTGAACAAAAACTAGATCCAGAACAGTACAAAATTATCGGCCAACATTCTAAGACAGGGGAATGGATTCTTCAAATTAAAGACTTCGCACCCACAGAATTACGTAGTTCGTTATCGGGACTATCCAAACTGACCAGGCTTATTTCAGGTGTTCAACTAATTCACTGGACTCCAAGTCGCTAACATAAAGAGTGCCTTTATCTCGTTGACCCTAAGGGTTTTTTTTGATGATATCTTACTTTGTGTTGTGCTCGTTGCATTTCCACATAGACCATCATTAATACCAATCAATATTCTTTGACCTAAAGCCGTGAATCTAGAAATAAAAGAGGCGGGAGACGCTCGCAAAATAGTAAATGTATCCTTTGACGTGGACGAAATGTCTGAAAAGGGAAATCAAGTATGTAAAGAGCTTAGTCGCATTGCGAATATCCCCGGTTTTCGAAAAGGGAAAGCACCCGAGCAAGTCATTCGAAAAAAATACGCGACTGAAATCATTCAGGAATTAAACCGAAAGGTTTCTACTGCCGCATACGAAGCGGTACTGGAAAACAAGGATATTAAAGTCTATTCTATCCTTAAGGTGGATGCAGGTGATGTGCAGTTAGGAATTCCTGCAACTGTTGAAGTGACTGTGGATATAGAACCCGATTTTGAACTTCCTAAGTACGAAGAATTTGAACTCACTACCCATCCCACCGAAGTTAAGGATGAAGAGGTTGATAAAGAATTAGACTCCCTTCGTGATCAACGTGCCTCCTTCGAAGAGGTTGAAAGAGCGATCGTAGAAGGTGACTATGTAAAATGTTCCTATGAAGGGATGCTGGACGGTTCCCCCGTTGCGGAACTTCTTCCCGATAAACCGATGTACGGTAAACAAACCAATACATGGGAAGAAGCCGGTCAAGCCAAAGGATTGGGAGTGGATGCA
>JABGUO010000400.1 GCA_018646565.1 Opitutia bacterium
AAGAATCACACGCTACTCTTATTCTTGGAGGCTGGGGCGGTTCCTTGATTGGTATTTCCAGTATTGATGATTTTGACGCCTCAGAAAATGAAACGGGTGATGCCTATATTTTTGAGGATAACCAATGGTATGATATTCGTCTCCGTGCGACCGATAGTGAAATCTCTGTATGGATTAACGACGAGCAGGTAATTGATTGCGAAGTTGAGGGTCGAAAGGTAGCTATGCGCTATGGGGAGATCGAAATGTCTGTCCCCCTAGGAATATGTACCTATGCAACCACTGGAGTTATTCGGGAAGTGTTTTTAAAGAAAATTTAAAAACAACTGCTTCATTTCCTTATTTTGTGGTTTAGCAGGATTCTACAGTTTCCCTTAGTCTTAACTGTCCACAGGCCGCGTCGATATCGTGTCCTTTTTCCATCCGTAAGGTTACTCGAGGTGCATTTTCTTTTTCCACTTGAGATCGAAATGCATTAATTTGTGATAATTCCGGTCTTTCCCACTTCATCCCTTCCACTTTATTATAGGGGATCAAATTCACTTTTGCATTTAATCGCCGTGCATGCCTGGCCAGTAGAATAGCTTGGCCAAGGTCGTCATTTACTCCCTTAATCAAAATATATTCCAAGGTGATCATTTTTTTCCGTTCTTCGATAAACCTTTCACATGCATCGATTAATTCTTCGATCGGGTAGCGCTTGTTGATTGGCATAATTTGCTCACGCGTTCGGTTATCACCTCCATGTAAAGAAATCGCCAGTCGTATTTGTGCAGGGTATTTTGCTAATTCAAGAATCTTGGGAACGAGTCCACTGGTAGAGAGAGTGATATGCCTCGCTCCAATCCCTAAGCCATCGGGTGATAAAATCTGATCCAGTGCGGGAATCATGGCCGGTAAATTGGCAAGGGGTTCTCCCATTCCCATAAAAACCAGATTGTCAATTCTTCGACCCGCTTTCGCCCGTGCAATGAGAATTTGGCCGATAATTTCCCCTGTGGTTAAATTCCTCTTTAAACCATCCAGCCCGCTGGCACAGAATTTACATCCCAGTGCACAACCCACCTGAGTGGATACGCATAATGTGAGTCGGGATGCCCGTACTCCCTTTGTACCCTCAGTTGCGGGAATGAGTACACTCTCAATTAATTGCCCGTCGCGTAATTTCCACAGAAACTTTTGAGTAGTATCCTCTGATCCCTGTTTTCGCGATAATTCCATGGGCATAAGATCCCATTCCTTTTTTAAATCTTCCCGTAACCCGAGTGAAAGATTACTCATTTTTTCAAAATCGAGAATGCCTTTTTCGTAAATCCACTCTCTGATTTGCTTATTTCGATAGGAGGGCAGTCCTTTCAGTTGCCATTCTTCAAATGGAGTATCGATTAGGAGCGGCTTACTTTGTTTTAGGTTCACCATAGGATACTTTCTGCCCGAAAATGGCAGTTCCTACAAGATAAACCAAAAGAGAAAGTGCTAAACTGAGAAAGTTAAGCAATAACCTGATGAATTGGGTCCGCACCTTCTACTCCAACGAGGCTTTTATCGAGTCCGCCATGGAAGTACGAAAGAGCATTAGGATCCAAGCCCAGTTGATTTAAAATCGTTGCGTGTAACCTACGGACATGAAAGCGATCCTTCACCGCTTCGCTCCCAAGTTCATCCGTTTCTCCGACACTCACTCCTCCTTTAATACCACCACCTGCCATCCACATAGTGAATCCCCAGGAGTTGTGGTCGCGTCCAGTTCCTTCTTTGTATTCAGCTGTGGGTTGCCGGCCAAATTCACCGCCCCACACCACGAGGGTTTCGTCGAGCAGTCCGCGTTGTTTTAAGTCTTTGAGTAAACCGGCAATTGGTTTGTCAGTATTTCCGGCATGGTAGGAATGGTTTTTGACCAAGTCGCCGTGGGCATCCCAATTGTTGTCATTGTGATGTCCTCCCGAATAAATTTGAATGAATCGTACTCCCCGTTCCACAAGTCTGCGGGCAAGTAAGCACTTGCGCCCAAAGTCTTCGGTGTTGGATCCGTCCATACCGTATAGGTCTTTAATGTGGTCGGGCTCTTTATCCACATCGACAGCCTCTGGAGCGGATGCCTGCATCTTGTAAGCAAGTTCGTAGGATGCCACTCGAGCGGCTAAATTGGTGTTGTCGTATCGTTCGGAGAGATGGCCTTCATTCATCGTCCGCAAATGGTCCAGCATGGTACGCTGTTGCGAACGGGGTATTCCATGCGAGTTCTCTAGGTCAAGGATGGGAGATCCCTGTGAGCGTAATACGGTTCCCTGATAGCTTGCCGGCATGTATCCACTCGACCAGTTCTTGGCTCCACTAATCGGGCCTCCGGTTTTATCCAGCATCACCACATAACCTGGCAGGTTCTCATTTACGCTGCCCAGTCCGTAGTTTACCCAGGATCCAAGGGAAGGGTGCCCGGAAAGAAGGTTGCCTGCATTCATCATCAGCATAGCGGAGCCATGAATGGGGGACTCGGCTTTCATGGAGTGTAAAAACGCAATATCGTCCACGCAGGACCCGACATGAGGAAAAAGATCGGAGACATATTTTCCACAATCTCCATAGGGTTTGAATTTCCATTTTGGGCCAACCACCCGGCTTTCATTTCTTTTTCCTCCACGACCAAAAGTTTTAACTTGGATTGTTTTTCCATCCAATGGGTAGAGGTTAGGTTTGTAGTCAAAAGTGTCCACCTGACTGGGTCCACCATACATGAACAGGAAGATAACCGACTTCGCTTTTCCTGGAAAAGCGGAGTTTTTGGGAGCGAGGGGATTCACATAGGATGATGTACTTCCCGCCATTGCCTTGTTCGCAAAGAATCCGTCTTGGGCAAGCATTCCGGTCAGTCCAAGCGAGGCAAAGCCTCCTCCTATATCCTTTAGGAATTCTCTTCGGTGTGTACGGTTACAAAATGTGTTTACTGGTTTTTCGTTCATAATTAATCGAGGTATACAAATTCATTCAGGTTTAA
>JABGUO010000401.1 GCA_018646565.1 Opitutia bacterium
CCTTCCGATTTTGGAATATCGGATGGTCGACGCAATTCTCTCATCTCGTCTGCCAAGCTGGTGAAACCAAGGTAATACCCGCTTGTTACTCCCTTTCTGAAATTTGCTTTATATTCACCTGGCTCTAATCCAAATGAGTGGAGAGTGCATAGAAGGAAATATAAGACTATAGAGAGGGATAATTTTTTCATATTCTGGTAAACACTAGAATTAAGGAGATTAATCATTCGTCAACAAATAAAATTTATTGATTAAAAATAATTACTATAAATTACCACAAAAACTTTGGATTCGTTTCAATCCCTTTTCAATTATTTCGTCGGATGTTGCATAACTTAACCTTATGTATCCCTCTGCTCCGAAGGCATGTCCAGAGACGACAGCTACTTTTTCTTCTTCTAATAAACGGGCAGAAAACTCCTCCGAACTTAATCCATAGGAAGAAATGTTAGGAAAAAGGTAGAAGGCACCCTCTGACCGTTGACAAGTAATACCGTGAGTATCCTGTAAACCTTCTAGCAACTTCAACCTGCGACGATCAAAATGAACAAGCATTTCATCTACCGCCTGCATCGACTTATCCCAATTTTCCATAGCAGCTAAGGCACCGAACTGCGCAAATGTTGTCGCGTTTGAAGTAGTCTGACTTTGTAAATCAGCCACCGCTTTACTAATTTCAGGATTCGCAACCAAGGTGCCCAAGCGCCAGCCAGTCATAGAAAATGTCTTACTGAACCCTGAAACTGTTATAACACGGGCAGCTGCCTCCTCACTAAAAGAAGCAGGGCTAAAGTGTTCTGCTTCATCGTAAAGAAGATATTCATAAATTTCATCCGACATAATCAAAAGATCATGCTTACAAGCCAACTCAACAATCGCTTCCATTTCCTTCCGGTTATACAAACAACCGGTCGGGTTAGAGGGACTATTCAGAATAATCATTCGTGATGCGGGCGAAAGCACTTCCTCAATTTGTTCAGGGGAAACTTTAAAACCTTGATCATCTCCTGCAAAAACTACTCGGGGAGTGGCTCCCGCTAATTTAACCATTTCTGGATAGCTGACCCAATAGGGTGCTGGAATAATAACCTCATCCCCTGCCCCACATGTGGCAAGAATGGCAAGATAACAGGAATACTTTCCTCCTGGGCTAAGAATGACTTGATTGGGAGATTTTTCGGAAAGAATACCTTTTTCAAAATATCGCTGGGCCAATGAATCTCTTAACGCAGGGATACCTGCCGCCGGTGCATATTTAGTTTTACCCTCAGCAAGCGCCTGCGCACAGGCATCTTTAATAAAGGAAGGGGTGTCGAAGTCGGGCTCCCCTGCCCCGAATCCACAAACATCCTCTCCTGCCGCTTTTAGTGCTTTTGCCTTTGCATCCACTGCCAAGGTGGGAGAAGGAGAAACATTTTTTGCCCAAGTTGATAAGTATCCGTTTTTCATAAGTTATTTGCCGAGTAGTATTTGATAATTTAAAACGAGCAAGCTCATTAATTTAAATTCTTTAATTTGCCTATTTTGTAGAAACAAATGCTTCATTTGGTACTACGGGTTGGCTTTTTAATCCTGCTGCTGTCAAGAGCGCAGGGTCGAGGTCTAAATTCAAGGCAGCTGCAGTCACTTCAAATCTTGTATTGGAGCGAGTCTGCCTATCCTTATAATCAAGGGATTTGACGATCCAATGATCTGAGACTTTCTTGAGGCTATTCAGAATAAAGGTACGTTCTGCTACATTAGATTGGGCAAATGTTTCAATTCGCAACGGGGCTTCATAGTTATCATCCAGTGCCATTACTACCGTAGTCAAATCTGGTCTGGTACTTTCGACCCATTGCGGAGATGTAAACGAATAGAGATGGGAGGGCCTTCCTGCCACTTTGCCAGATTTTACATATTTAGCATCCCAAAATACAAATGGCATTAACAAGTCAAACGGAGATTGATTCATACCGAAAAAGAGGGGATTAAAAAGTTCTTCTATTTCTAACAATCTAGTTTTTCGGGAGTGGGAGGAATAGACCCATACCCGAGGAGTCAGCCCATTTTGCAAAAGGAAATTTCTGGAATGTGGTTCCGTTTCTGTTGAATCTAAATCGATTCGCGATAATCCATGCCCTAATGCCAGACCATAAAGAGTACCGGTACGGGAAAATTCATTCCCTCTTCTAGGCATGTGCCTAAGGCGGAAACGAAAGGCATAAGCTTGGTGGTAATTTGTATTATTTAAATCCCGACCAATAAAGGAACGATAACTACCCAAGCGAATTACCGCTTCATTTTCAGTCAGTATTTTGGCAAATCCACGTGCCGGAAAAGATTTTTTTCCACTCAATGAATTGAGTGAAATAAAACTTGCTAGGATGCAGAAAAGAAAGAAACGCGCAAAAAAGGGAAGAAACTCCCTACTGGCTGGAATTTGCTTCTGACACTGAATCACTGTCAACGGATGTCTCTTTAACAGCGGGAACCACTAGTTCATCCACAGCAACCGACGGTTCGGCAGGTTTTGCCTCTGCCGGAGTATTCTCAGTTACAGGAGGGATGACATTTGGCTGAAGAACAGGAGTGCCTGTACCTAACCTTTGAAGTTCATCAGATTCACCGGCCTCACTCTGATACAATGCGTAGAGTGTAAACGATAAGATAAAAAAGCCTAGGATCCCCCAAACTGTCATTTTAGTTAACTGTGCGGCTGAACCGGCACCCAAAACTTGGTCTGCCGCACCTCCACCAAGGGCAGAACCCATTCCTCCGGAGGTACGCTGTATCATAATGAGAAGCACCACGACGAGACACACTAAAATTAGAAAGGTAGTAAAAAAAACAATCATTTTTAAAACGAAAAAGAAGTTTATGACCTTTTAATAATAAAAAGGCAACCTTGTTTACTTAATCGAAACGCCAAGTGATTTCAGCAAATCAATCAAGTCTGTTTCATCCTCAAAAGAAAGGCTTAGTTTTCCTTTCCCGGATGGATCACAGTTGATCGCCACTTTTCTTTTTAATGAGTCTTCGGAAATTTTCGCAAAATTAGAAAATTGTTTTGTGGACTGAATGCTTGATTGCCTAGAGATTGGATGAGGATTTCGAATCTCTGCTACTGCCTTTTCGCATTGGCGAACTGTCCATCCTTCTGAAGCAACCCGTTTTCCGAGTTGGTTTCTTATTTTTTCATCCTCCACTCCGAGGAGGACTTTTGCATGTCCCATACTTAATTTTTGGGAGGAAAGTAAGGTCTTTAATTCCTC
>JABGUO010000402.1 GCA_018646565.1 Opitutia bacterium
CCAATAATATAAATTTCGCCATCGAGTCCAAGAATCGTGGAGCCTACAGATAAATCACCCGAACTTATCAATTGTACTGAACGATCTATGTTTCCGGTCAAAGAAATCTTTGCGACAAAGCCATCTTTATGACCTTGGTTGCGAAGAATAGTTTGCCCTAATTTAACTGATTGAGAAAAGGTACCTCCGATCAAGTATTTTCCATCTGATGAAGGAGTAATAGAAGAAATATTGACTTCTTTACCAAAATTAAGTGCAGAAGAAAAAGAGGGTAATGTTTGATTAGAAATTATTGCTACGGGATTACTTGTAACAGAATAATTAAAATCTAAATCAGAAATACCACCATCTCCATTGTATGCTCGAACCTTTACATTTCCAGTACTGGAAATCGTACTAGATGGAACACCACCAAGCATGCCTGTTCCATTTAAGTTATCTTGAAAATTCATCCACGAAGGAGATTCAATTAACTCCATTCGGACAAACGGTTGATTGAGAACTTTAATTTCTTGATGAAAAAAAGTATTTCCCTGAAGATTCAAATTAGAAAAGGAAGTAAAAGTCGGTTTCCCCAAAATAGATTCAACTTGGACCAAAAACTGATTTCCCACAGAATATGAAAATTCGTTCAAGCTATATGGCGAAGTGAAAGAAGCCCCTAATAAGATAGTTCCAAATGGACCGACTTGAAACTCTGTGACAAGGTCATTCCCTGCTGTGCTGATTGATTCTTCCCAAATGATTGCTCCGGTAATAGGGTCTAATTTAATAAGCATCAAATCATTCAATCCTAACGGTTGATGAATGAGCGAACTGCCAGGAATCGACAAGTTCCCATCGTAATTTAAAACAACAATTGGATAACCAAATCGATCTGTTTGGACTTCCCGTACAGTAGTACTTCCAGTAGAAGAAAAGGATTTCATCCAATTTAATTCGAGATCAAAATCAAAGGATAAAACAAACCCACTCGTAAGGGAATTGGAAGAAATTGCCATAGAATCAATGACTAACTGAGTTTCAAATTGCCCAACAACCAATAGTGAATCATTTATACATTCAAGACCGAGCGACCGATTCAAGTTAATGCTTGGGAAGGATTTCCCTCCGGTTACGACTCCGTCTTTGTTGAATTTAACTAAAGTAGAATAGGACGGAGAGTTTTCTTTCACTGAATTGCTTAGAGTAACAAAAGATCCATCTGATAATGCTCCCATCCCGACCATTTCCTCCGTTCCCTCACCTCCATAAGTCTTGAGCCATATCAACTCTCCGGAATCTGATAATTTCATGACAAAATTATCGCTCTCACCCTGTGCATTCCACTTTTGGGAATTGAGTTTAAGTTGTTCTCGAAAGTTTCCCGCAATTTGAATGGATTGATCGATAGTTTCCATTTGTTCTAAATTAGACAAGGTAGAGGAACAGGAAATAGTCCTTAACCAAACATGTTTGAAATTATTATCTAGTCTCAGAATAAAAACATTATGATTTCCTTTCGAAGTCACTAAGTTCTTACCAAATTCTAAATTCCCACGAAAGACGCCGCAGACTGAAAAACCTCCGTCTTTTAGCTCTAAAATTTGTTCAATCGAAATTTTCTGTGCTTTAAATCTTAGTGTGTGAATTGGATGGGAGAGCTCTACATAATTATCATATTTTGATACTATTGCTTCCGATTCAGACGAAGAGCCAAGTAAAAAAGATCCGTTTTTTAAAACTGCAAAAGTATCAAGTCCTACTGGGAGGATTGAAGTAATATTCGATATACGAACGCTGTCATTTCGATCCACAACTTGAACAGTTCTTTTTAATTCTGAGAAATTCCCTGAAGAATCTTCCGAGCGGTAAGTAATTTGATTAACACCCTTTTGACTTATGTCTACACCACCAATTATTTGAACACTGTCATTTAAATCACTACCGTCTTGAGCAGTGGAAAGATAACCCGGTTCAGAAAATGTTTGCCCCACGCTTAATTGAATAAATTGATCTCCTTTAAGACTGAGTTGAGGAGGAGAAGTATTTAAAACCTTCAAAGTATACTCTTTGAGCGCTTTCCGTTCATTATTTTCCAAAAAGGAAAGTTTTATTGCAAAGTCTCCAGTAACATTCTCAGGAACCATGCCTTCTAACTTAAATAAATCATATGAAACTTTTTTCACTTTTAGCCATGATGGACCTTGAAGCATTAGCACTTGAGTTACCGAGTTCCGGGTCAGATTAGATATCTTAAAATGATCGGTGAAACTAAGGCCTGCTGATGTGGACGTTATCGTCGGTTCAGTAACATCAAATGAATCGAAGTTTTCAACGATAATGGCAGTAATTTCAATTGCATCAAAACTTACTCCATCGGATACCCTTATCCCAAAGCGATCCTTTTGCACAGAAGAATAAGGAAGGTATTTAATCTGAGGATTTGAGGTTCCATTCCCAGATACAGATGCCGTACCAAAGGAGGGTAAAGAATTGGGAGACAAACTCCATAGAAGATTTTCTCCCTCGCGATCATTTGCATATAATCGAGCGATATCGGAAGGATGTGCTTGTCCACTACTATCGAAACGAATGGTCATGAAGGAACCAGCGTCAATTACAGGGCTTAAATTCTTTCCATCCACAACAAGTTGACAATTGAGCACTGAAAATAGACCTGTCTCATCGGTAACAACAAAAGCAAGTTGATATCGATCGCCACTACTTTGCGAAGGGGCAACACCAAACAAGCGAGCACTCCCATTGGTACTATTTTGGTCACCCAGCTTGAGCCATGAGTTCCCCCCTGATGGTAGTCCAAAAACCTTGATAGTCCTCGGACTATTATCAGGGTCAGCAGTTGAAATATCCAAGCTGAACTGAGCTCCTTCTTTTGCCACTAATACAGAGTCAAACGACGTAGTAAAAGTGGGTGCATCAGGAAGAGCTCTTACTTTTACCCGTACAGGAAGGATAGAACTTCGATTACCATCGCTCACTTTGAGCTTGATGAGATCCTCACCAAAAAAATTATACTTGGGAAGGTAAGAAAATAAATAAGGTCGTTGCCTGTCAACTTCACCGAAATTAGGAGAATTCTGAACTACTACACTCCCAC
>JABGUO010000403.1 GCA_018646565.1 Opitutia bacterium
AGCTCTCAATACAGATATGCCATTCGATCAGTTCACAATTTGGCAACTTGCAGGCGATCTTCTACCCAACGCCACCACAGATCAGAAAATTGCCAGCGGGTTTAATCGTAACCATTTAAATAACGGGGAAGGAGGCGCCATTGCGGAAGAGCAACGGTTCGTCATTCTCTTCGACCGGATCGATGTCACATCCACAACCTGGCTAGGCTTAACCGTGGCCTGCGCACAGTGTCACGATCACAAATACGATCCGATCACCATGCAGGATTACTACGGGATGATGGATGCCTTTAATCAAGTCTCGGAAAGCGGACGTCCGGGCCGACAGTCGTCCAGAATTCGCGTAGCCAGCCCCTTCATCGAAATGCCTACCGAAGAGAACAAAATTAAAATCAAAGATTTCGAAGACAGGATTGCCAAGCTTCGCCAGAAAATATCTCGCATTCAAAAATCCTCGAACAGGAAAATACCTAACCGAAATGGACCCTTCAAAGCTCAGTTTGTTCGAGTTATCAATGACACCCCCAAAGGGTTTCTCCATCTTGCAGAAGTGCAAGTTTTCAACAAGCGGGAAAATTTGGCTCTACAGGGAAAAGCCTCTCAAAGTAGTGATTACTCCAATGGATCTGCGAAAAATGCCATCGATGGTAACACATCCGGAGACTTCTCTAAAAATTCAGTGACCCATACCCAAGAGGAAAACAATCCATGGTTGGAAATTGATTTAGGCACGGAGCAACCGATCGATAGAATTCAATTTTTCAACCGCACCGATAGCAATGTGGGAAAGCGACTTAAAAATTTTTGGGTGGTCGCCTACAACTCACAAAGACAACCCATTTGGGCAAAGAAAGGGGAAAGCACGCCAACGCCTAAATGGGAAGCAACCCTGCCCTCCTCTTTTGAAAAATTTAATAAAGACCAAAATACTGCCTTGATCACATTTCTTAACCCGAATGAGTCCAAGGAAAAAGACAAACTCAATCAACAGATCAAAAGATTCGAAAAACAACTAAATAATTACAAAGGGAATCAGGTACCCAAGGTGATGGTAATGGATGACAAGAAAAAGAGGGAGACCCACATCCTTCAACGTGGTGAATACCTTAAAAAAGGCGAAAAGGTATCATTTACCACCCCCGGATTTCTTCCCAAAATGAAGGAAAGGCTGCCCAAAAATCGTCTAGGAATGGCAAAATGGTTGGTCGACGGGGATAATCCTCTTACTGCACGAGTTCAAGTAAATCGTATGTGGCAAAGATTCTTTGGTACGGGACTGGTCAAAACATCCGAAGATTTGGGAGTACAAAGTGAATACCCCCTGCATCTTGATCTACTTGACTGGTTGGCCGTCGAATTTCAGGATCTTGCTTGGAGTCAGAAAAGAATGCACCGCCTCATTGTCACCAGTTCCACCTATCGACAATCGAGCCAAATGAATGATTGGCACAGAGAAAATGACCCCGAAAACCGCCTGGCCAGCCGAGCCAGTCGTTTCCGTATGCCTTCAATGATTCTGCGCGATTGGGCACTCACCAACAGCGGATTACTCACAACGAAAATTGGCGGACAACCCGTCTATCCCTACCAACCCGAAAAAGTTTGGGAAGCCCTTGCGATTACCAAAGAAAGAAATTTTGATTACCCTAAATCGTCAGGTGATGATCTATACCGCCGAAGCCTTTACACTTTTTGGCGTCGCACCGTTGGACCGGCCAATATGTTCGACTCATCCGATCGTCAAGCTTGCCGGGTTAAGCCCGGACGAACAACCACCCCCCTCCATGCTCTGACCACCCTGAATGACCCGACTTGGGTCGAGGCATCACGCTTTTTGGCCGAAAGGGCGATCAAGCATTCGAACCGTTTATCTGAACGCTTGGAATATGCCTTTCGACTAGTCACATCGAAGTTTCCCACCCCCGCCCAAATGCAAATCCTCGCAAATACCTATAACGAACAACTTGCCATTTACCGCGAAGAACCTGGGGAGGCAAAGGCACTGTTGAATGTCGGCGAGGCAAAGCATGCTCAGCATTATAACCATGAAGAACATGCCGCCCTTACAGTTACCTGTCTGGGCATCCTTAATCTCGACCAGTCTCTCACCCGCGAATAATTTTCTTACCATGATCGAATCTCATCCTCGCTTTCCATTACAGAGTCAAACCCGTCGCAGTTTTTTAGGTAAAGGATCAACTGGTATAGGATTGGCCGCTCTTGCTGGACTACTCAACCAGGACCAAGCGATGGGCAAAATTGTTGGCGGTTTCTCATTTCCAAACTTCCCACCCAAAGCTAAGCGGGTGATCGTACTTTGGCAGGGAGGAGGCCCTTCCCATATTGACCTGCTCGACCCGAAACCGATGCTTAAGAAGATGGCAGGTAAAGACATACCCGTCTCTGTTCGAGGAGGCACCCGTCTCTCTACGATGTCCTCCAGTTATAAAGCCTGGCCCTGCGTCCCGGAAATCAAACCTTATCAAAAATACGGAAAATGCGGAACCGAGATCAGTTCCATGCTCCCCCATATAGGAAACTTGGCGGATGACCTCTGTATTGTCCGTAGTCTAAATACGGAAGCGGTGAACCACGCACCCGGAGTCACCTTTACACTAACCGGTTCTCAAATCCCCGGTCGGCCAAGTATGGGAGCATGGCTCACTTACGGATTAGGAAGCGAATCAGAAGATCTTCCTGCCTATGTGGTCATGACCTCCACCGATAAAGGCAAAACCTGTGGCCAACTTTTTTATGACTATTATTGGGGAAGCGGATTTCTACCAAGCAAATATCAGGGAGTTAAGTTCAGCAGTACGGGTGCTCCTGTTCCTTATTTAAATAATCCAGAAGGAATTTCCTCAAAAGGCCGCCGTTCACTACTCGATAATATTGCCAAGTTAAATCAGGCCCATCATTCCGAATACGGAGATCCTGAAATCAACACCCGAATTGCTCAGTATGAAATGGCATTCCGGATGCAGACCAGTGTGCCAGAACTGCTCGATTTCAAGCAGGAACCCGAACATGTGATCAAACGGTACGGTCCAGATGTCGAGCAACGAGGGACCTTCGCTAGCAACTGCCTGACCGCACGCCGTCTGCTCGAAAGAGGAACACGATTTGTCCAATTGATGCACTCAGGGTGGGACCAGCACAGCAATCTATTTACCCAACTTGAAAAACAATGTAACGCCACCGACGCCCCCACTGCCGCCCTAATTCAAGATCTGAAGGATCGGGATATGCTAAAGGATACCCTTGTCATCTGGGGCGGTGAATTCGGCCGTACTCCATTCGGGCAGTACCGTTCAGGCGACCCAAAGAAACCAACGGGTCGGGATCACTTCGGCCAAGCCTTCAGTTGGATTATGGCGGGGGGCGGAGTGAAACCCGGAAGCACATACGGAGAAACGGATGAATTCGGATGGAATATAACCAAGGACCCAGTCCACATTCACGATATGCAAGCAACGATTCTTCACCTTTGCGGAATTGACCACACTAAATTAACTTACCGCTATCAGGGGCGGCGCTTCCGCTTGTCCGATGTTCATGGACACATTAAAAAGGGAATAATCGCCTGAGGTGATCTTGACTTCCAAATAGGTGCACATAGGCTTTACACATGTATACCTACTAATGAAAAAACTTCTCCTAATTTTCATTTTCCCTTTCTTCGGATGGTCCAAGCCGTTAGATTTCAACCGAGATGTACGCCCCATCCTTTCCGATAAATGCTTTTCTTGTCATGGACCGGACGAACATGGACGTAAAGCAGATCTTCGCCTAGACATCGAAAAAGAAGCGAAACACGAAGACTTAATGGCGATTGTTGCCGGCAAACCCGATGAAAGTGAAATGATCTACCGGATTCATTCAGAGGAGGAGGAGGAAATCATGCCCCCACCTGAAATCGGGAAACCCCTGTCTCAGAGAGAAAAAGAAATTCTCGAGCAATGGATTAAAGAAGGAGCCATCTGGGCGGATCATTGGGCCTATGTGGATCCGGTCAAACATTCTCAACCTCAAGTAATTGACTCAAATTGGCCTACTCATTGGATCGACCAATTCACCTTCGCAGACATCAAGAAGAACCAGGTCAAACCGGCCCCCGATGCTGACCCCATCACTCTTGTCCGCCGTTTACATTTCGACCTAACTGGACTTCCACCCAAGTCACAAGAGGTTACAAATTTCGCCACCAACCCTTCCCCTCGAGCGTACGTATCTCAAATCGATGATCTCCTTGCCTCCCCTCATTTTGGTGAACGTATGACTGCGTATTGGTTGGATCTTGTTCGCTATGCAGACACCGTGGGGTACCACGGAGATCAACCCCATAACATTTCTCCCTACCGGGACTGGGTGATCAATGCATTCAATCAGAATATGCCGTTTGATCAGTTCACCCGTGAACAATTAGCGGGCGATCTTCTCCCCGACTCTACAACTCAACAAAAAGTCGCATCGGGGTATAATCGTCTACTGCAGACTACCCATGAAGGTGGCTTACAAATCAAGGAATATGATGCCATCTATGCCGCCGATCGGGTGCGTAATGTTTCCGAGGTTTGGATGGGGGCCACCGTTGGTTGTGCCCAATGTCACGATCATAAGTACGACCCCTACACCATCAAAGATAATTATGCCTTGGCTGCATTTTTTGCCGATATTGGGGATCGTGGATTCAATGGAAATTCCCTGCCCACCAAGCGCCCTCCAGAAATCATCATTCACAACCCCGAAAACCTAGCCAAAATTCAACACCTGCAAAAGGAGATGAATGCCCTGCTTCCCCCTGCAAACCAAAAGAAATTCCAGGAATTTCAGGACCGCAAGAACAGGCTCACCTCAACGCTGAAGAAAGCCAAAGATAAAGATAAGCAGGATCTGCAAAATAGACTGGGCAACTTGGATCAAGAAATTTCCAAACTCGCAGGTGAACAGGAACTGGCCAAATACCGAAAGATTCGTAGGGAAAAGGTCGAGATTGAGAAAATGGGTCGACCCACAATGATTTCTCAAGCCGTAAAACCCCGAACCATGCGTGTATTACCCAGAGGGAACTGGATGGATGAAAGCGGCCCCGTTGTCCTTCCCGCAGTGCCTGAGTTTCTCGGCCAAATCCAATCCAATAAAGATCGGCTTAATCGCCTGGACTTGGCCAACTGGCTAACCGATCCTAAAAATGGCAAAGGAAAGCTTAATGCCCGTGTGCTTGCAAACCGAATTTGGTATCTTCTATTTGGCAAAGGATTGGCACCTGATCTTACTGATTTTGGCGGACAAGGCACGCCCCCAGAACACCCCGAATTACTTGATAATCTTGCACTCTCACTGATTGACAAACAATGGAATATTAAAGCATTCATCAAGGATATCATGCTTAGCCGCACCTATCGCCAAGCCACGCTGCCTGGGGAAGGTTACCAAAGTTTCCAGGTTGCCCAACGACTGCCTGCAGAATTCATCCGGGATAATACTTTAGCTATTAGCGGTCTTTTAGTTCCCGCAATTGGTGGCCCCAGCGTGAAGCCCTTTCAGCCCGGTGGTTATTACCGGCACCTCAACTTCCCTCAAAGAAAATACACAGCTGACACCGGAGAAGCCCAGTGGCGCCGTGGACTTTATGTTCACTGGCAAAGGCAGTTTCTTCATCCCATGATGAAAGCCTTTGACGCACCCAGTCGTGAGGAATGCACCACCCAACGACCCCAGTCCAATACTCCATTGGCTGCACTGGTTTTACTGAACGACCCCACATTTCTGGAAGCAGCCAAGGCTTTTGCCGGAAAGATTGTAAAGCGCGGGGGGGACTCCTTTGGAAATCGTCTGGCCTTCGCATTTGAAGTAGCCCTGTCCCGCCCACCCGATTCTTTTGAAGAAAACACCCTGGCACAATTGATCGACGATCGTAACTCCGCTAGTGCGGAATCTTGGACACCACTTGCTCGTGCTATCCTCAATCTTGCCGAAACCAATTTAAGACGATGAATATTCCAATGAATCCGAACATGATTAACCGGAGGGCTTTCCTCGCCAGTTCCGGTTTAAGTCTGGGCAGTGCAGCACTTAATACCCTAATCGCCAAGGACGCAGGCCAACCCATGTACCTGCTCCCCAAAGCCAAGGCCAAGCGGGTCATTTTTCTATGCATGGCAGGCGGACCTTCTCACTTGGAAACCTTTGACTACAAACCTAAACTTGATGAGCTCAACGGAAAACCAATGCCCGAGTCCTTCACCAAAGGTCAACCAATTGCTCAATTACAGGGAAAAGAACTTAAAGTTCAGGGCCACTTGACCAAATTTAAAAAATACGGAAAAGGAGAACAGTACATTAGTGATTATCTTCCATGGACTGCGAAAATGGCCGACGACATTTCCATTATTCGTTCTATGGTTACTGAACAGATCAACCATGATCCTGCACATACATTCATGAATACCGGAAGCGTTATCAGTGGGCGCCCTTCCATGGGATCCTGGGTAAACTACGGCTTAGGAAGTGTGGCCGAGGATTTGCCCGGCTTTGTAGTTATGACCAGTGTGGGCGGACGTAATCCACAACCCATTGCCTCACGCCAATGGTCGGCAGGTTTTTTACCCAGCCGGTTTCAGGGAGTGGAATTTAATTCCACCGGGGATCCCGTACAATATGTGCGAAATCCCAAAGGAGTAAGTAGCGAGCACCAAAGGAAACTGATCAATGCAATTACCGCTATGGACCGCCATCGCAACCAGGCGATTAATGACCCCGAGACTGATACCCGCATTGCTGCCTATGAAATGGCTTTTAAAATGCAGACATCGGTCCCTGAGCTAATGGATGTATCCAAGGAACCACAGCATATACTCGATATGTATGGGGCGAAACCGGGTGACGGTTCTTATGCATCTAATTGCCTCCTTGCCCGTAAACTTGCCGAAAAAGGCGTTCGTTTTATTCATCTTTATCACCGTGGGTGGGATCACCATGGAGGATTAGAAAAGTACATGGATACCTGTTGTGGGCTTACCGATAAACCAACTTGGGCACTTATCCAGGATCTCAAACAACGGGGCATGCTCGATGATACCCTGGTAGTTTGGGGCGGAGAATTTGGCCGAACTCCTATGTTTCAGGGTAAAGGAGAAGCTGGTCGCGATCACCATATTAAAGGCTTTTCCATGTGGATGGCCGGGGGGGGAGTAAAGGGAGGGTTCGGATACGGAGAAACTGATGAACTTGGCTACCATGCAGTAAAGGATAAAGTCCATGTACACGACATGCACGCAACCATGCTACACCTACTTGGGATTAAGCATCAATTCTTTACAGTCAAGCACCAGGGACTAGACTGGAAACTCACCGGTGTGGATCATTCGCATGTGATCAAACCTCTCATTGCTTAAGCCCAATTTCAAGACCGATTCTAATTATTGCAATCCATTGAATATTACAAATAATAGGATTATGTGGATCGATATTTTTAAATTTTGCATATCTCTCTTTTGGGCTGGTAGCATTGCTTTTGTTTGCCACGCGAAGGAGGCACCCATTCCTGAAGACCCCCAAGACCGATTGGGTCCCGGGCTCACCAGCTTTTTTGAGCGGGAAGGTTCACCGCCTGACTACAATGTCACACGCAATCATTTGCATGTGGGGTTCCGCTGGCAGCCGTATCCAAACCAACCCAAGAATTCTGAGGCCGACATCCAAAGGGAGCTTGGTAAAGTGGCGAGCTATGCAAGTTTTTGGTACATGTCACTGCACACCCTTCCACACAGAAAAAGTTTGGATTATAAGAATCATCCATCGAGCGATGCACTTGCCATTCGA
>JABGUO010000404.1 GCA_018646565.1 Opitutia bacterium
ACCTCCATATAGAATACGTATACTGTCCGCCGCAGTACTACCGAACATTTCAGCAAGCACTTTTCGAATCTCAGCATGAACTTCCTGTGCCATCTCATCAGTAGCGGTTTTACCCGTCCCGATTGCCCAGATAGGTTCATAAGCAATAACTAAATTTTCAATGGAATGAGTAGGAAAATTTTCTAAACCCTCTCTTACTTGTGTCCTGACAATGTCTAAAGTTTTCCCTGCTTCTCTTTCATCTAAAGTTTCTCCGATACAATAAATCGGTTTTAAATTATTTCCGATCGCTGCATGAATCTTTTGGTTTACAATTTGATTTGTCTCTCCAAATAACTGCCTTCTCTCGCTGTGCCCAAGAATAACAAAACTAACATATAAATCACGAAGCATTTCGGCAGAAATCTCACCAGTAAATGCCCCAGATTGAGCGGCATTCATATCCTGAGCGCCGAGAAGTACTTCAGACTTCTCGACAGACTCTGATGACTGAGAGAGAGAGGTAAATGGTGGACAAACACACACTTGGACAGAAGTCTGATCGCCTACTGAAGACTTGATTTCTTCGATTAAATCAACCGCTTCAGAAGCGGTTTTATTCATTTTCCAATTACCTGCGATGAGAAATTTACGGGACATTTTTATATTTTCTTGTAGTTAATAAATTATCGACGATCTAAAACAGAGACACCTGGCAGAGATTTTCCTTCCAAAAATTCTAATGATGCACCTCCACCAGTACTCATAAAAGTAACTTGGTCCGAGTAACCACTTTGATTAATTGCCTTCACCGAATCGCCACCACCAATTATTGAAATGGCATCTCCTTCTGCAACTGCTTTTCCGATCGCAAAGGTACCTTTACTGGACTCCGGAATTTCAAAAACACCCATTGGTCCATTCCACAAGACAGTTTTTGCTTCTCTTACTTCTTTTACAAATAATTCAGTTGTTTTAGGACCAATATCTACCCCCTCCCAGCCATCATCAATATCTCCTTCAAAAACCTGAGTCTCACCCAAAGTTTTTGCATCAAAATCTAATGAATTGGTTCCAAGCGTATCGATGGGTAATAGGAATCGAACCCCTTTTTCCTTGGCTTTTATGAGTGCGGACCGTGCTAATTCAACTTTGTCCGGTTCACTCAAACTTTCACCTACTTTCTTACCGTTTGCCAATGCAAAGGTGTAAGCCATTGCGCCACCAATAATGATCACATCTGCCTTGTCTAAGAGAGAATCAATTACCATAATTTTATCACTCACTTTTGCCCCGCCCAAGATCACTGTGAACGGACGAGAGGGAGAAGCAGTTTTTTGCCCAAGGAATTCAAGTTCTTTCGCGATGAGGTACCCTGATACTTTAATGGGTAAAAGTTCTGCAACACCATAGGTCGAAGCATGTGCCCGATGGGCTGTCCCAAAAGCATCACTAACAAATGCATCAGCATGTGCGGCAAGGCTTTGAGCGAAAGTCGGATCATTTTCAGTTTCACCCTTATGAAATCTAAGGTTTTCTAACAATACGATCTGGCCATCCTGTAAATCTTGAAGGGCTTCTTCCACATCAGTACCGATACAATCATTCAAAAACAAGACTGGTAATGATAACTTGTCAGAGAGTAAAGGTGCAACTGGTGCGAGACTCATCGATTTAACACGTTGCCCCTTCGGACGTCCTAAATGACTAGCAAGTATAATCTTTGCACCTTGCTCGTGTAATTTCCTAATGGTCGGTAGTGCAGCATTGATTCTGGTTTCATCTGTCACGCTTCCATCCGCATCCAAGGGGACATTAAAATCAACTCGTACAAAAACGCGTTTACCTTGCAGGTTTACATCATCGATGTTTTTTACATCATTCATAATAAAGTACTGTCAGAATGGGAATGGAATAAAGCGGAAGCATTCCGCTTATTGGCAAAGAATGCAGTTCTAAAGTCTAGACAAATTTAGCTACCTTCTTCAGTAAATCGACACAACGATTACTGTAGCCCCACTCGTTATCATACCAAGAAACAAGTTTAAAAAATGTGTCACTTAATCCCATTCCTGAACCTGCATCGTAAATAGAAGAAGCAGGACAATGAATAAAGTCAGAAGAAACCACCTCATCACCAGTGTACTCTAGGATTCCGGCTAAAGGACCTTCGGAAGCTTCCTTCATTTTTTGACAAATCTCTTCGTAAGAAGTTGATTTTTCCGTTTTAACCGTTAAGTCAACTGCCGAAACGGTTGGAGTTGGTACACGAAATGCCATACCGGAAAGCTTTCCTTGAACTTCGGGAAGAACTAAACCTACTGCCTTTGCTGCACCAGTCGTGGAGGGAATAATGTTTATTGCAGCACCTCTTCCACCCTTCCAATCTTTCATAGAGGGGCCATCTACCGGTTTTTGTGTCGCAGTGTAACTATGCACTGTGGTCATTAAACCTTCCACAATCCCAAAATTTTCTAGAACTACTTTTACCATCGGTGCCAAACAGTTTGTCGTGCAAGATGCATTGGATACAATCGCATCGTCTGCTTTCAACTCGTCGTCGTTTACTCCAAGAACAATAGTCCTCACGTCTCCTTTTGCGGGTGCTGAAATGATTACCTTTTTGGCTCCTGCTTTTAAATGACCTTCGGCGGCATCTTTACTCACAAATAATCCAGTCGATTCAATCACGATATCAACACCAAGTTCTGCCCATGGCAATGCAGCAGGCCCTTCTCGAACCGCTAAGCATTTGATAGTATGACCATTAACAACCAAGGAGTCTTCAGTCGGTGCATCAACCGTACCATTAAAACGACCCTGGGTGGAATCATACTTTAGTAAATAAGCAAGGTTGTCAGATGGAACCAAGTCGTTGATTGCCACAACATCAAATTTGCTACCTAGCAAACCTTGATCGACAAGAGCGCGAAAAACTAAGCGGCCGATTCGACCGAAACCATTTATTCCAATTTTAATAGACATTGACTGATAGTGTTTGAGTTTAAGGTAGTAGAACCAAAAATTTATGTAAAATAATACGAATGAGATTTTATACCAAAAATGGCAAGTATATACGAAAAAAACTAGCCAAAAGCACGCTCGATCAAATTTAGGAAATTACGGAATTCCTTAAAATTCTCTCTGGTTTCCTGCTTGAAATAATCGAGTTGATCTTCATCTAAATTTAATCGAGCCATAATCTCCTCTGAAAGTTTACCGTGAGACCGGTGACCACTAAATCCAAAATGTAATGAATGAGAAAGCCAATTCCCAACATAGACCACATCAATTAACTTATTTAACTCGTCTTCTCCTACCGTCCCGCGCTCAACAATATCGGTTTCATGATGCCAGCGGATTACAGATTCCACATCTCTATTTAAACCCCATTCATTACAAACAATTTGCCCCACTCGATCATGGGTCGGGGAATTTTTCTTTCTTTCCACATCGATCAATGGAATTTCTTCATAAATTGCATCACCCACATCTTCGCAAAAAGACTCTGGGTGTAATTGAAGACGGGCAACCTTTCCGATGTCATGCACTAATCCACAACTGTAAGCCCGCTGCCTTTGACAATGATTAGTTAGCTCAGCAATGGTAGAAGATGCAACTGCTACTCCTAAACTGTGTTTCCAAAGTTCTACAGGATCGTAATTTAAGTCTTTTGCATTCTTAAAGGAGAATGCTTTAAAAACAGAGGCGGTCAAAATAACCATATGAATCTTATCAAATCCGAGTGTACCAATTGCCTCTCCCACATCGGTTACTCTTTCCCTTTCTCCGCGATAATGGACGCTATTTGCCACGCGCAAGACTTTCATCGTTAAAGTTTGATCAGACTTCATTATCTCCTGAATAGAATGGGTAGGAGAGTTCGGATCCTTTAACATGTCAGAAAGAGATTCGAAGACAGTAGGAAGTGTAGGCAAGTTATCTTTTAACTCTTCACCAATAGACTTATAATCTATAAAACCGCCAATACTTTCCGCTCCCACTAATATAAGATAATTAATTCAAATATAGGAATCAACCTAAATTGAAAAAATTTATTTAAACGCCCCCGCTATCAAGAAGGTCACAGAAGTCCTCGGTCATTTTTAATTCGTTTTCTATATCTTTGCACAAATGATCTGTTTGACCGGGATTCAAGTTGAGACGGGCAAGCAAAGCATCGGATGGTTTATCTGGGCTTTCGTGGCCACTAAAGCCAAATTTTTGATCGTTCACTGCCCAATTAGCAAGAATTACCACATCAATGAGTTCGTGTGCTTCTTCCGAAGTTACTTTCTGTCGGCGTTCGGGTTGGGGTTCATGGTGCCACCTTACCACTCCCTCCACAAAAGACGATAATCCCCAATTTTTGCATATCAAATAGCCAAGGTAATCATGACGGGGTGATTGGTTGATTAATTCAGACTTATAAAAATTAATCTTTTTATCAAGAGAGGTTTGCGAATCAGTAATAAAGTCCTCCGTCTCTTCACTTTCATCCAGTTTGAATCGAGCCACTTTCCCAATGTCGTGAACCAATCCGCAGGTATATGCCCTTTCACTCCAAGATTTACCTAAAAAATTGGCAATGCACCTTGACGCTGATGCAACGCCGAGACAGTGCTTCCACAATCCCTCGAGGGAAAACTTCTGCTCAGCGGATGGTCCAGAAAACATCTTAAATACAGAGGTGGTCAGCACCACATTTCTTATTTTCTCAAAGCCCAATGTCCCAATTGCCTCGTTGGCATCCGTTACCCGTTCTCTTCCGCCACGATAAAAAGAAGTGTTTGCCACTCGCAAAATTTTCATCGTCATGGATTGATCAGCAGTCATTACATCTTCAACAGCAAAAGTGGAGGCGTCTGGATTTTGCAATACATTGGTCAATTCATTAACAATGGTCGGCAAGGTGGGTAAATTCCGCTGAATTTGCCCGACTAAATATTCATAATTGATAGAGCTGGATTCCATTTGTATTTTGTAGTTAGATTACAACATCATTAGACTCTTCAAACGATGAACAAGTGTAAAAAAAATTCAAACTTAAAAAATTAATTTCGTTTTTTTCTTAAAACGAATGGAAGGGATGCAAGAGTTAAAAATACACACACATATGCAAACCAATCGCCATAGCGGACATAAAAAGATGCTTTGGATAACTGGTTCTGATTAATTGTAATGCTAAGTGTGGTTGCGCCTTCAAAATAAATACTTCCTTCTTCATTTCTCAATACTTCGCGCTGGTATCCATTAGAATCGATCCATCCCGACCAACCTGCATTACCGCAACGAAGAAAAGGTCTTTGGGTCTCGATCGCACGCAGGACAGAATGAGCTGCATGTTGCTCAGCGCAACCCTCCCGACCAAACCATGCATCATTAGTAGTAACAAAGAAAAGATCAACACCTGCGAGTGCGGTTTCCCTGCACAACCTGGGGAATATATCCTCATAACAAATAAGTGGGCCAATTTTTAATGTCGAATCTTCATTCTTTTTTGAATGAACGGAAAAGGTTTTCACCTCACTTCCTTCCTTAAAACTTCCAACCGGTCCAACTAATTTCCTGACTCCAGGAATCCATTTAAATGGAAATGGTACATACTCACCAAAAGGAACTAAAACTCTCTTCGCATACCAATTGTCTTGCACTCCCGCTTCCGGTAAAACTTCTGATATTGTATTGTGTATCGAACCCCCTCCCTTCCATACTGCTCCAATTAGCAAGGGGGTTTGAGTTTGGCTGGACAGTTCTTCCACCCATGCAGAATCTTGATTCAAGGCATAAGGAGTAGAAGCCTCTGGCCAAACAATCAGGTCCGGGTTCATCAATCCTAAAAAACGGGTCTGCCTTTTTAAGGTATCCTTATGGATCCCCGCATTACCACCCTTCCACTTTTCCATCAAATAGGGCTGGCAAAGACCGACCTGAAATTCTACTTTATCACCCGTCGTTTGCTTTTTAAAAAGAAAAAATGGACTCACCATGAAAACAAAAACGATTATTGCTAAATAAAAGTCCGGGCAAATATTTCCCAAAATGCCTCCACTTGACTCCCTTCTCCTTACCAACAAATGATGTACATATGAACAGAGACACAAATTAAAAAGAACGAGGAAGAAGGATACTCCCCAAGACCCCAACCATTGAGCAGTTTGCAATAAAACGGGACGTTCCCATTGGGTGACTGACAGAGGACACCAAGGAAAGCCTAAAGTAAACTGACACCTCAACCATTCCATCGATACCCAGGCAGAGGGCAGAATAAGAAGAATTAACAAACGAATCTTAAAGGTTCCAGTTGCTGCACGCGGTACAAGAATCCGAGCCAGTAAAAACCAAGGAAGGTAGTAAAGTGAAAGGAGAGTGCATGCAGACAATAAACCACCCAGTGAAATATGCCTCATCCATCCGACCAATGATACATGATACAGTAAACCAGCTAAGAAAAAGTTGAATGCAACAGTCTTTAACTTTGGTTTGAAGCAAAACCAGCTTATCGCGGGTAATAAGAAAAAATAGGCACACTCCGGTGACTGTCTTGGAGGTTGGGCGAGTAACAGGAAAAGGTAAGTTCCCATTGAGGCACTCAACGGAATCCATACCTTTGTAAAAAACTCCTTAAAAGAAAAATCCGGCTTCATCATTTTATCCTAGTTGACAGGTGGAATAAGAGGATTCGGAACTAGGTCTCGCCACTAGACCTTTAAACGGTTCAAGATTGTAAAACTGGCCTTCTCGCCCCTCTCTGAGTAAATAATGAGCACAGACTTCAAACAGATCCTTTTTACTTTGCGTTCGGCGCATCAGGTGCAGAAATTGTCCTTCCGCATCCACAGATAATCCCACAAAATTGAGAAACTTTTTCATCCGACCCACATTTTTTCTCTCTTCAATTTCAGGTTTCTCAATCGAATCATAAAGATCTACAACATAGTCATACACATCCGATAAAGTCGGACAAAAAACTTCTTCCCCATTCTGTGATTCTCGAATCTGTCGAAAGATCCAAGGGTTACGAATTGCAGATCTGCCAATCATTACGCCATGGGAACCGGTGAGTTCCCGTAACTTATTTGCACTTTCAAAAGAGGTCACATTCCCGTTTAACAAAACCGGACAACCCACACTCCGTACTGCAGTTTTAACATGATCGTAACTGGGCGCCGATCGATAACCACCCAGTACTGTTCGAGCATGCAGACTTAATAGGTCAACTTTTGTTTCATTCATTACTTCCAATAATTCTTGAAAAAATCGATCATCCTCAAAACCAATTCTCATTTTTACTGTAAGCAGTGAACTGACTTCATTTCGAAGCATTTTCAAGATTTCAAGGATTTGCTCAGGCGAACGTAATAATCCCCCTCCCACATTTTTCTTAAATACACGAGGAGCAGGGCATCCTAAGTTCAAATCGATTCCTGCTATAGGATAAGGAGCAAAAGCCCGAACAGTTCGTTTTAAATCTTCTATATTTTCACCTATTAATTGAGCAAAAACCGGCTGATCGGTCGGGTTTTCAGTAATTGCGAGAAGAATATCTTGATCAATTCTCGAGTTTCCATGTACTCGAAAAAATTCCGTAAAGAAAAAATCGGGAGACCCTCTTTTTGCAACTACCTCCATAAAGGGTAAACTTGTCACATCCTGCATTGGCGCAAGGGCAGTGGGCCATTGTCCCACTATTAAAGACTGGGGAATAGAACTCACTTGATTAAACGGAAATGATTTCAATTCTGAAATCACTGAAACAATCGTCCCAACGAGTGCTAATCCTGCTTACGGAGAATGCGCTCGAGGATCTCGGACATATCCTCCACATTCTCCAATACTTTCTTGGAAACATGAATCGGTTGTTTCATCTGTAAAGCAAGTACAATTGAATCGCTCGGGCGGGCATCTAATTCAATAATTTTTTTCCCCAATTCATTTTGCATTTGTAAAATGATTCGGGCAAAGAAAGTACCCTCATCTACATCGTTAATAAGAACCCGTTCAATATGCGTTTCTAATCCCCTCAGAATTAATCCAATCAGGTCGTGGGTTAAAGGTCTTTCCTTTTTGACCTGATTAATAGTCATATTGATCGCATTGCCGATTGCCGGGTCTACGTATATAACAAATGTCTTTTCATCATTCCCCAAAAAGATTGCGCATCCGTTGGATGTTGGCATTACTCCCTTTACGGTGACTTCCACTGAGTCGTTATTCATATTTTTATTATCTCCATGTTTTCTCTGTTTCGCAAGCAATTATCAACTTCTTATTTGCTCACTTAAATGATTCCAAAGAAAAAAAATGTCCGGGTGCCCAACCTTTATCTAATTGGCTTCATGGGAACGGGAAAAAGTTCTGCCGGAAAATGGGCCGCGGAGAAGTTAAAAATGGAATTCCTTGATTCGGATCAACAAATTGAAGCAACTTACGGTTCTTCGATTAGCATAATCTTTGAAAACGAAGGAGAAGCAAAATTCCGGGAACTTGAAAAAAAGTTTATTCAATCCGGTTGCCCAG
>JABGUO010000405.1 GCA_018646565.1 Opitutia bacterium
CCTGATCAGTTCAGCTAAGCCCACCTTTCCACTCCCCTCGCCCTGGCTGGCAATGAGCAGGGAAATTGTCTCCGCCAGATCCCCCACCCGGTCATGGCATTCCTCCAGCAACCATTGCGGAAGCCCACTCCGTTCGGAAGCAAAGGTACGAAGCTCCGATGTTTTAATTGCGCCTTTTATACGATTGCCCGCGAGGAACCAACAGACCCAAATGGAATCTTTCGGATCCGCATCGGTTAAGTATTTTACTAAATGATCGAGTCGATCATTCGTTTTGGTCGCCTCATCGAGGTCGTGAAAAAGCTGGGAAAACTCCTTCAATCCAATTCCTCCTCTCGAAAACTGGACTCGTTTAAAACCGAGGCATTGATTCCCTTCTCTCCCAGAAATCGGCTCAGTGCGTCTCCATTCCCATGAGTCAATTTAACCACCTCAGCTCCGGTCCCAGTAATCACATCAATCAGACCAGGCCAATCTGCATGATCAGATAGAACAAATCCACGATCAATATTTTTTCTTCTCCTGGGTCCCCGTATTGCCATCCATCCCGATGCAAAACCACGCTTTACCCGACGAAATTTCTTCATCCAACTACTATCCTCCACTGCAGGGGGTGCAATGACCATCCCTTCAGCAATCACTGTGTCTTTCTCTATTTTTTTAATTTCGGGCAAGGAAATCCCCGCATTTTGATAATGTTCGAGGAAGGGATGAACTGCGGAATGGGCATATATTAGTCCAATCGAAGGATCAAGGCCGGCTAATATTCGTTGTGCCTTTCCTAGAGAATAAGCAAATACAAGCGAACCCTGCCCGGAATCCTTATTGTGCTTCCACCATCGATTAATTTGGTCGTAAACTTCCTCTTCCGGTTGCCAACGGTAAACCGGTAGTCCAAAAGTACACTCCGAAATAAAGCCATGGCAGCTTACGAGCTCGAACGGTTCACAAGTTCGATCCGCCTGTGGTTTGTAATCTCCACTGACCACCCACACTCTACCACGAACCTCAATTCTGATCTGTGAAGAACCTAAAATATGACCCGCGGGATGAAAAGAAACAATTGCGTCTTGAATTGTTTGCTTTTTCCCAAAGGGTATTGATTCAATCTTATTTTTTTGCCCGACCCGAATTTGCAACAACGGCCGGCACGAATCCGAACAAAGATAATTTTCATGCCCCGAACGCGCGTGGTCACTGTGGGCATGAGTAATGAGTGCCCGTTTTACTTGCCCACGCGGATCAATGTAAAAGTCACCCGCTGGGCAGTAGAGTCCTTCTTTTTTTAGAATTAAAATCTTATTGTCTCTATTGTTACTCAATGATTATTCAATTGATTCCTAAATAGGAAAAAGGACAAACTTTTTAAAAAAGTGGCCGGAGGAAAAGGCACTTTCAACCGATTTCTTTGCTTCACAGTACTAATTATTCAAAAATTGAAATAAAAATGAACTTTCAATGATCCTTCCCGCGACCCGGATCGTTTTATTTGTCATAATGGTTACTCCACATGTTACAAGATCTCAAGGAAGCGACACTCCTGACCCAGTGGGCAGGTTTATTTCCGATCGTTCACGCATGGCACCTCCATCCAAGGAAGAGTGCGACAAACTTTTTCTGGAAATGTCAAAAGGCTCAGACGAAGCCAGAAAAGAATTAATTGAACGGCACATTCGATTAGTTGCTTCCATTGCACTCAAGTTCCGACAGACAAATGTTCAAATGGAAGACATCATGGCTGAAGGTATTCAGGGCTTGGTGGTAGCGTTGGATAAGTTTGACTATACCAGAGGGATAAAATTAAGCACTTACGCAGCATGGTGGATCCGACAAAGAATCCAGCGCCTCATTGGTAAGATGTCAGGTGCCGTTGCCGTTCCTCACGATGTTTCCCAAGGAAAACGAAAAGAAGGTCAAATTCGTTCCTTACTGCAGGTCGATCTGGGTCGTCTGCCTACTGACGATGAGGTCAATGATGCATTGGGACAGGATAGAAATCTCACCAAACGAGTCAAATTCGCGCCCACCAGTTCCCTCTCCATGGATGAACCTCTTAGTGAAGATTCCGACAGTACTTTAGCCGACCTGATGACAGCCGAAGAAGAGCTTAAACAATCCTACCGTGAAGATGGTTCGCTCTCCGACGATATTGGTGTTGCATTGTCCTTCCTTGATCAACGCGAAAGGAAAGTCTTGAGTATGCGATTCGGTATGGAA
>JABGUO010000006.1 GCA_018646565.1 Opitutia bacterium
GTTAGCAAGCCATCCGATTCTTCCTTCGAAAGCATTTTCTGGATCTCGCCCATAGCCTTCTGTATCGGCTCTCTAAAATGAATAGAGGAACGAGTGTTTTGATCATCACCCAACTCGCAGACCCGTTGTTCCATTCCAGAAAGAAAATCATCAACTTCGCCCTGTAGATTATTCGCACCGTCTATAATCTCAAAAGCAACATATATACACCTCCTTAAAAGAGCTTTTTCTTTGACGATCTCTAACCAATAGGTCGCATGGGCAGTGGTATCAATTCTTGAAGTAAGTTCAAATAAGCCATTTTGACCACCTACTTGTTCTAGTTGCTTTCTACTTTCAAGTTTTTCTGCTAGTAAAATTTCATCCGCAGCCTTATTTTCACGATTAAGGTCCAAAAGTGCTTCGAAAATAATTTGGTGATTTAAATGATAAAAATGATCGGCACTAATTGCCTGTTCCGCACACCTTCCCATTACCTCACCGGATGTATCCATAATGCAAGCCGCGAGTAAACCTTGTTCTGCATCTAAATTGCTAGGTAGAGGTTTACCCTCTATGGTATCTTTAACAGATGATTGATGTTTGGCTCCAGAACCTTGGTACTTAGGAACTGATTTTTCTTTAGAAGAAGTTCCTAGACTTGGCATTCAAATAATCCTGCTAATTAGCTTATGTGTAAGAGTTACTCGCTCTCTTCAATTGGATTCTCAGATACGACTTCAACTTCAACTTCAGCTTCCACATCTTTGTGTAGTGAAATCGAAATCTTACTAATTCCCAATGCCTTGATCGGAGAAAATGATGTGATGTGTTTCTTATCGAAAGTAAATCCTTTTTCACTCAACTTTTCAAGAATATGGTGAACAGTCACGGATCCAAATAGTTTTCCTCCCGCACCCGTCTTTACCGCCACGGCGATTTTTGTATCCTTTAGCTTGGTTGCAATCTCTTGTGATTTCTGAAGTTCGTCAGTCTCTCTGGCAGCACGGGCAACCTTCAATGCATCCAAACGTTTTTTGTTTGCGTGATTTAATGGAACTGCTTTTTTCTGGGGCAAAAGATAGTTTCGTGCAAATCCAGGTCGGACCTTTACAACATCTCCTTCGGATCCAAGATTATTTATGTGTTCTACGAGTAGTATTTCTGTGGTGGCCATAATGATAAATTTGTCAGTGATTAAAAAGGTACATCGTCATCTAAGTCGCTACTTTCGGGAGCAGGTGCGGGGGAAGGTTTTGGCGGGGCTTCATTTGTCTGGGGTGGTGCTGTCTGTTCCCCACTTCTAGGTGCAGTAGAACCACTCTCTTGCTTGGAATCAACAAACTCAAAACTATCTAAAACCACCTTAAGTGCACTTCTCTTTTCACCCTCCTTAGATTCCCATTGATCTAACTTAAGTCTCCCTTCAATAAAAATTGCTCGCCCCTTAGTGAAAAACCGACCGACCGCTTCTGCCCTAGGGCCAAAGGACTCAACATCAACAAAAGTAGTTTCATCTTTACGATTACCCTCTGCGTCCTTGTAGGAGCGATTTAAGGCAAGCCCGAAATTGCAAACTGGGCGACCATTACTCATCATTCTTACATCAGGGTCACGGGTAAGATTTCCTATGAGTAGAACTTTGTTTAACGATGCCATAATAAATTTAAGGTGGTAGAGAAGATTTAACCTACCTTACTTGCGCTCAATTAGAACGCGATCAACTTTTTTTTCTAACTTTAATTTTTCTTTCAAGCGGAGAGGCATTTCTGCATCAGCCTCAATTTCAAATTGGAGGTAAGTTCCAGAAGTCACTTCCTTACTTTGCGGATAAATAAAATCGTGATTTCCTTGGTTTTCTACTTTTTTGACTTCTCCTTCTGATTGGCGAATGATTTCACTTAATTTTGGAATCATTTCGTCAGAAGATCCATCTGCCCCGCGGGCATTGTATACAATAGTTGCTAAGTAGTTTCTCTTGTTCATGAGGTTGATTGGGATCGTTTTGTTTGGTTAATTAAATTCATTGTGGCATCTATTCCGTTATCTAAAATACCAAATAGAGCGTCATAAAAATTGTCTTTTTTGTTTTCTAAAAATAAACACTCCTCAGCAGAAAGTTTGGAAAGAACGAAATCAGAAAGTTTCATTTGAGGAAAAGGCTTGCTGCCGATTCCAAGTCTAAATCTCACAAAGGAATTACCAAGTGATGAAATTACACTGCTAACCCCGTTGTGACCGCCGGCTCCTCTGTTTTTGGAAATTTTAATTTCGCCAAATGGCAATGTTAAGTCGTCATGAAGTACTATAACATTCTCAGGAGAGCATCGAAAATAATTGAGAATACTCGAAAGATAGCGCCCACTCTCATTCATAAAAGTTTTGGGTTTCACTAAAAGAACTTTTTTTTCTTTGCGATTCATAATTAAATGATCGGCATGAAATTCTTTACTGCTATTAAATCGGACATTTTCTTTTTCTGCAATTTCATCAAGTAACCAAAATCCTAAATTGTGCCTAGTGCTTTGATAAATATCTCCAGGATTTCCAAGTCCAATTATTGCGAAATTTGCCACGAGTCATTTACAATCGAAAAGTTTTAAGATTATAAAAAATTCCGAACTAGTCAGATGATTGTGTCTCTTCGGTAGATTCTTGATCCGTAGCAACTTCCTCCGACTCTCCGTCCTCATTATCTTCTGCCGATGAACGACCGCCAGCACTTCCTACGCATGAAACAAGCATTCCATCCAATTCTGCAACATAAGCGACTCCTTCAATTACCGGCAAATCTTTAACCTGTAAATTTTCACCAAGTCCTAAATTTGATATATCAAGTTCAATTTGAGAAGGTAGATTACTAGGTCGGCAACGAATTTCCACTTCATTAACCAGTGCCTCTAAAATTCCACCCTGTGTCTTAACTCCCTCCGCTTCTCCAAGAAGAGTAAGAGGTACTTTAGTTTGAAGATCTTCACCTCGATTAACCTGAATAAAATCAATGTGAGTTATTGTATCTTTGATAGAATCCATTTGCATGTCTTTAATCAAAACAAGCTCATCTTCCCCTTTTTCTCCAAGCAGACGGAACAAAGACGATGATCCTGAAGCTTTTCTCAACAGAATACGCATTGCTCTATCTTCAATAGAATATGACTTGTTAATTTGTTTGCCGTAAAAAACAGCAGGTATCCTTCCGGACGCACGGAGTTTGTTACAGGCCTGGCGCCCAGTTTGTTCGCGCGGTGCTACCTTGATAGTTAAATCACTTAATTCTGACATAATAAATTGGGGGGGTACAAAAATTAGAGAAAGCGATCAGAATTAACATCTGTTAGCAAATCTTGCAAGCTCTTTACTGTCAGAAAGAAGATCCTGAATTAAATTTAACAACTTACTAGACTACAGATTAAAGACTTTTAGCTTTTTTTGAATTCAATATCTAAATTTTAACGATAAGGCTTCAGGAAAACAAATCCTTTACCACACTTCCATGCACATCGGTCAGTCGGAAGTCTCTCCCTGCAGATCTGTAAGTCAACTTTTCGTGATCCAGACCCAATGCGTGTAGAATAGTGGCATGGAGATCATGGATA
>JABGUO010000406.1 GCA_018646565.1 Opitutia bacterium
CTCGTGGGCAGGTTCGCCAGGAATCTGTTCTGAATCTCGATCTTCCCTCCACTTTTCTTTCGTGGGCAGGGGTCGAAATTCCGAAAAGATATCAGGGTAAAACTTTTAAAAGATTAATTTCAGATCCAATATCATCAGCTTGGCGTAAATATACATTTCACGAGCACTTTGCGGTTCGGCATCGAATTCCTGCATTCGAAGGAATGCGTGGGGAACGATTCAAATATGTCCGCTATGTGGATGAAAAAAATTACGAATTTTTGCATGATTTGAAAAATGATCCAAATGAACTGATCAACCTGGCAAGCAATCCCAAATATACAAAAAACCTTAAAGAAATGAGGGGATTGACGGATCAACGAGTTAAGGAATTGGGAGGTCCCTTATCTCCGGTGAAAGGACCTCTTTCCAAGTCGACCGATCCACATCCGGTTTCTGCTGCCAAGGTTGCGAACCGACCAGGTGAGGACGGTTTTGCCAGTCTGATTACTCCCGGGAACCGAATGCGAAATTGGTCTGGGGATTCAAAATACTGGTCCAAAAAAGATGGATTACTCATTGGCCAAACGGATGGAACATTGAAGATGAATCGTTTTCTTACCTGGAAAGTAGCCACCGTTCAAAACTTCGACCTTCGGGTTAATGTGCGTATTTCCCAAAGCGGAAACAGTGGTATTCATTATCGTGCCATGTCCCGCCCTGACCTCGGGTTGGATGTGGTCACCGGATACCAATGCGACATTGTGGCCGGCGGGTCACGGTATAATGGCCAGCTCCACGAGGAAGGGGGGAGGAAAATTCTCGCACACGCCGGGGAGAAAGTGGTGGCAGATCCGCTAGGCGGGCAGTGGGTCACCGGTACTTTTGAAGTTCGGGAATTTGAATCCGGGAAATGGCATGAATATCGAATATTGGCCGAGGGCAACCGAATGCGTCAATGGATTAACGGTCACCCAACCGCCGACCTAATTGACATGAACGAGAAGGCCCGCGATACTGAGGGGGTCCTTGCTCTACAGGTACATAAGGGCCCACCTATGACTATTGAATTTAAGGAAATGCGAATCAAGCACCTTCCCGATGATCTCCCCATGTTACAATTAAAAGATCATCGCATTCCAACCGGTTCTTTAGGAGTGCGCCCGCAGGGGAAACTACCTGAAAATTGGAAGCCCCCGGTTTATCGGGTGAGATAAATGTTTTTTTCAGGAAGAACTTGGTTAATCATTATTCTTCTATCTATAATTCTAGGTATTGGGATTAGAAGACATTTAAAATTTCGTTCCGCGTACGAACAATTTGAAACAAACTCAACCCTCCCACCGGGGATAGATGTCGAGTCCATTATCCAAGAAGCTGAATCCCAATGAAAACAGAATATTTTTTTAGAACACTTCGAAATCGTTGCCCCAGGTGTAATGAAGGAGCAGTGTTAGGAACTCTTTTCCATCGACATGATAAATGTTCAAACTGTGATCTTGCGTTCAGTAGGGAGGACGGATTTTTTATCGGTGGAATTCCGATTAGCTATGGATTAATTTGTGGACTTTGGATCATTCCGATTTTGGTTGCTTGGTTATTGGAATGGGTGCCGACTGACTGGATGATTGGCCTTAGCTTCTGCGGAGCAATCAGTTTGCCTTTATTAACTTACCGATACAGTCAATGCTTATGGCTTGGCTTATATTTCACTTTCGCTGAACATGAAATGCCAATTGCAAGAAAGTCCGAATAAGTAATGTTTTCGGAAACAATTTAATTTTCCATGACATTACCATTGATAATATCAGGCAAAAACTTTCTGATGTACCAAAGTCAACCACTTCCACTATTATGAAATCCTCCTATCATAAACTTACTTTTTTCCTGTTCACATTCTGCCTGAGTTCCCTATTAGGGCAAGAGTCAGCTGAATTACATCCGTGGACCGATTTGAATGGCCGAACTTTACAGGCGAAATTTATCAAAGGTAACAATGTTAGCGTTACGATTGAATGGAATGGAAAACATTTTGATTTGCCCATGGATACTCTCAGTGATCAATCGAAGGCTTTGGCCGAAAAGTTTATGCTAAAGAGTGCTGGTTCAGAAAAAGTTGATGCTGATTTTCAGCAGTGGAAAGACACTTCAGGTCGAACCATTCAGGCGAAATTTATCAAGTCGGATAAATTAACTGTCACATTGAATTGGAACGGTAAGAATACCGTTCTGCCATTATCCATGTTTGATCAGGAATCTCAAATTATGGCCGCCAAGTTACAAAGCGATAAAACAAGTAATTCCGTTGCATCCAATAGCAACCCGGTCATCAAAGTCGATTTGGAGGGAGAGCTTAGTCTACTTGCCGAATATCCATGGGCCAACTCGGCGGGTAAAACCGTAAGTGGACGTTTTCTTGATGTAAGCAAGGATGATCTGAAATTATCCATCAATCGTGGAACCAGGGAGGTTTCTATTCCCTTAGCTTCCCTTGGTAAAGAGTCGCAGAGTTTAGCTCAGAAACTTAAAATTATGCAAGTTAAGGCTCAAAAGGCGGGAGCAACCTTGGCCAAAAAAAGAAAAACGATGAAGGTGCCTGCAGTAACAGATGCAGACCTCGAAATTGAGCACGAATTTAAGGATGTAGAAGGCCGAACCGTAAAAGCTCAGTTCATAGATGCCGATGACCTATCTGTTTCGGTAGTGATTAGAACGATTTCAAAAAATGCAATTCCATTATCCTGGGATAAATTCGATTCAGATTCCATTGCCAAGCTGGAAGCGTTACGTAGGAAAAAACTAGAAGTTTCGTCTAGGAAGCCCAAAATTATTTCCGCTAAAGGCAACCGGTTGTCTTATTATGGAAATGGGAAGTATAAGGATTACAACACCGTTTATGAAGGTGATTCCTATACTATAGGATTGCCATATAGTGGTGGTGGATTGCATGTGTGGATTAATCCGGGTGCTGATAAACTTCCAGATTCTGCCAAAGGTAATCCGCTCGGTTTGAGAAGAATGACAATTGGGTTTATTTCGCAATATGTGGACAGATCAGATGGGAAGCGTGCGAGAAGGAGAACTCGAAAGATCACCAGTTTTGATTCCTCGCCCGAACCTTCACTAGATCGTGAAAAAATTACCCTAACGGGCAAGTATGAGAACGGGGGAACATTCGAATACAATATGGAAGTGAATCGTAACGGAATGCAGTTCTGGTCAAGGATTAAAGATCCTGCTGGAGAAGAATGGCCAACTTCCACAAGAGTAAGTGTTGGCCTTCATGGAGTTGTGCCAAATGTTAAGGATTTACCAATGAGTGCGATTAAACCACAAATCGGTGATGGTGCATTTTACATGACTCCTACTGAAGGAAAGCGAATAAAACTTCCTTTCGATAAAAAATGGATCGATCTTAAAATACCTAGAGGTGCTTTATCATCTCTTAAAGGAGTGGAGGTCATGGGAACCCCCTATTATCATTTTAAATTCAATATTTCTCCTAATAACGGAAAGGATATGAATTTTAATTATTCTAAAGGATATGGCGGAACTTTCCCATTCCAAGGCATTAACTTAGACTATTCTTCCAAAGAGAAAAATACCGAAGTGCCCCGGAGTCGAAGCCTGAAGGTTTCTGTTACCAAAAAATAAGCTTCAGTCCGAAAAGCTGGACTGTAAATTTTTCAGGCTGATTCGGGCACAATCTTCGGGGGTGGGGTAGTAGTCAAAGGGTTCAACCGATACCCAACCATCGTAGTTAATTTCCTTTAAGACTTTTGCTACCGAATCGAGATCGGTCGGGCCCTGTCCCGGGCCGCGGTGGTTGACGTCATTACCATGAAAGTGGGCCACTTCCCAACGGTGATCATAAATGGTCGCAATCGTTCCAGCCTGTTCGTGGGCCATGGCTTTCATGTCGAGGTGCATCCGGCAGGCGGGTTGGTTGACTGCGGTGATGAACCTTCGGGCTTCGGTACAGGAGGAAAGAAAACTGGTTTCTGCTGGGGAGAGGGGTTCAACAGCAAGGGTGACTCCCATCTCGCCTGCAAGTTCGCAGACTTCACGAATGATTTCAACTGCCCGGGCAAAAGCATCTTCGTAAACCGTTCCATGTTCGAGGTTGCGTTGTTGAGGGCTGCCAAGAACCATAATCGTTCCTCCCATTTGTGCGGTCAGTCGGGTAAGTTTTTTGAGGTAGTCACACGCGGCCCGCCTCATTCCTTCATCGGAATGAGTTATATGTAAACCCTCTGTTTTGGCCATTAACCAATGGAGGCCGACAATCTCTATGCCGGCTGAATTGGCGGCATTAACACAGCGCTCGGCATCACTTTCGTTTATTTCGAGAGGGTTTTCTTTGAGGGTGAATGGTGCAATTTCAACCCCTTGGTATCCAATTTCAGCTATTTTGGAAAAGCCGTCTTCGATTGATAAACCCTGGAGTACTTCGTTGCATAGAGCGAATTTCATAAACTTAATTGTGGGAGGATTAATATATCACTTTTTCTTTTCTGAAAGATAGTCTTCCGGGTAACCGGGGTGGGGGGGCATGATCGAAGTGGGATAACCGGGGTCTTTGGCGTAGTCTGCGAATCGCTCTTCGATCCGTGCATCCTTCTTCGAACCGCTATGAAATACAAAACGGTAGCGGAGTTTTAAACTTTGTCCTTTTCTTATGGTGTGTTTTCCGTCTCCCCCAAGTTTTGTGGGAGCAAATGGGTTGGCAGAAATAAGACCATAGTCACGAGCATGCCACCAAGACTTTTCTCCTTTTTTGGCTAGATTGCTTGGGTGACTGAAAAATGCGATACCGGCTTCTTTTCCTTCGATGGTTCCGTAATAGTGTACCCAGTCCGCCCGTTTGCCCCAGATGCTTTTCCCTTCTCCTCCCACACTGTTTCGAGCCTTGCCAAATACTTGCTTAACTCCGTGCTTTGCACTCGTGGTTAACCTTAAGTCAGGATGTGTTCGTATTCCCACGAAGCCATCCTTGAATTCTTCGAAAACGATGTCCTGATTGGTGGCGTGCATATTAATTTCCAAATCCAAATAATGGGCAATTTCGTCTCCGCCAAATGTCATTGTGCGGGTATCTGCTCCAATGGTTTTACCTTCGCTATCCTTCCATGCATTCAATGTCTTGATTAGACCACGATCTTCGCCAGATCGGGATTCGATGACTTTTAGGTGCTCCACAGTACCAGAATTTTTATATTGATTATGCCAAAAACCAGCGCCGCTCATTTCTTGGTGGCCAATGAAAATTCCCCGATGGTGAGGATGATCTTTTGCTTCGCCCATAGTGTTCTTTTTGAATGGGTAGTCTCGAAGCATACGAATATTACCAGGTCCATTAACTGGCCAGATAATCGGCTGGGATAGTTTTTCAAAGTTGTACTTGGCAAAGAATTCACCGCCAATGTTCACTTCGATCCCGTCTTTTGTATTCTTTAGTTCTGTTAAATATCCAGATTTTGGTCTTTGTAATCGGTTAAGAGTATACTGTACTCGCTTATCATCAACTGTCTTCCCATTCTTGGAACGTAGTTTAGAATCGAATTCAAGTTCGTAAATCCTTCCTGCCTCTAGTCCTTCAATTGAAATTTCAAAAGGTCCGGCTCCAGTTAATTTTAGAATTTTGTGTTCTTTTTTATCTTTCTCACTGGATCCATAACGATAGCCGTATTCAAAGCGAAAACTACGAACACTTATTTTTTCAGTGAGCTTTTCCGGGTCTTGGATAGGTTCTGTAAACCAAATTTTAAATCCCTTTGTCGTCAATTTGAAATCTTTGACATGAAATGGTGTATTTCCATTATAGGTAATCTTTTGTATGCCCTCATCAGGCCTTTGCCATCCTCGGGCGGTGGAGGCATAGTAAATTGATTTGCCATTTGCATCCATGGCGATTCGAACACCACCTGCACGCAATTCCTTGGTGTTTAGAAAAAGAGTGGACGCTCCCTGCCAGGCACCATCTACTTTTTCCATCATTATGCGGTTAATTCTACGCCCGTTCTCGTCTGGTACAAGCATCTGACCATTGAAGGGACCAAAGTTTTCGCTTTCGATAATAAAAGGTTCACCACATGAACTCATCGTTTTTCTGGTTAACTGAACGGAGGGCTGGTTGTGCAGATCATCAAGCATTTTACGGGGAAGAAAAATCGGTGTACCCAAGTTTTTCAGGTCAGGATCCCATACCAAGCTTGAAGGATGACCATTAAATGATCCTGGACGAACATTGTAAATGGGGGAACCTCCACGCCAATCTCCCTGATTGTCTCCAGACCAAATTTCGCCGTTCAGTGAACGGGTGATTCCATTGTGCATTCGAAACCCGCTCGCAAAAGGAGTCAATTTTCCATTATCGTTATAATGTACGATCCAACCACGCAGTTGGTTAGAAGAGAAATTTCGGCCCCTGCGTCCGTCTTTTGAATACTCACCTCTTGGAGTGTGAAAAGTGGGTCCGTTGTGCGACGCAGTACCCAAAGCGATGTAGTATCCTCCGTTACCGTCCGGGCAGATGGCATTGGTCTCGTGGTAATTTCCACTGATCCCAAAATCGGTGGACAGGTTATTATAACGATC
>JABGUO010000407.1 GCA_018646565.1 Opitutia bacterium
GTTTTGAATCTTGATTACTCATGATTTAATTTGGGCTGTTTGGTTAGGCTGTTAGTTAAAGTTAACAAAACTGATCTTTTCAAATAATTCGATCATGGCAAGCATGAATCAGTCTACAAAAGGGAGTAATTATTGATTAAGTACTAGGATTTATTAGATTTCCCCCAGCTGTCTCGTAGTGCGACAGTTCGGTTGAGTATCAGTTGTCCTGTACTCACAGAATCTTTATCTTTACAAAAATAGCCAATTCTTTCCAGTTGGAACGGGAGTCCAATTTCCATTTCGGTAAGACTCGATTCGGTAAGGCATGAATTAATTACCTGTAGTGAATCAGGATTTAAGTTCTCTGTAAAGTCTCCTCCATCTTCGGTATCTTCAGGATTAGGTACAGAAAATAATCGATCGTATAATCGAACTTGAGTGGGGGTAGATGTCCTCGCATCTACCCACTGAATGGTCCCCTTAACTTTCCTGCCGTCGGGGGAGTCTCCTCCCCTAGATTCGGGGTCATAGGTACATATCACTTCAGTAATTTCGCCTTCCTCATTTGTCAGGAATTCTTTGCAAGTTACATAATAAGCATATTTTAAACGCACTTCTTTCCCGGGAGCCAAGCGGAAATATTTCTTGGGCGGGTCTTCCATAAAGTCATTACGATCAATAAAAAGTTCACTGGAAAATGGAACTTTTCGGGTTCCTTCGTCCGGGTTTTCGGGATTATTTACGGCATCAATCTCTTCGGACTGACCGTCCGGGTAGTTTTCGATAGTAAGTTTAAGTGGATTTAAGACCCCAAGTCTTCGGGGGGCTCTTTTATTTAAATCCTGACGTAAGCAATGTTCTAAAAGTTCAACTTCGATCACATTTTCCCGCTTTGCCAAACCGACCCGTTCTGAAAAATCAAGAATTGTTTGAGGTGAAAATCCACGCCTTCTCATTCCTTGGAGAGTGGGCATGCGAGGATCGTCCCATCCGCTTACATGGCCTTCTTCTACCAAACGAAGCATTTTACGCTTACTCATGACTACATAAGTCAGATTGAGACGTGCAAATTCAATCTGTTGAGGATGGTGGATTTTTAAATTCTCACAAAACCAATCGTACAGAGGGCGATGATGTTCAAATTCAAGTGTACAAAGCGAGTGGGTAATGCCTTCAATTGAATCTGATTGTCCATGTGCAAAATCATAAGATGGATAAATTTTCCACTGATCCCCCGTCTTGGGATGTTCTTTATGAATGATTCTGTAGATCACGGGATCGCGGAGATTCATGTTGGGGGAGGCCATATCAATCTTGACCCGCAATGTTTTTGTACCCTCCGGAAAAGTACCCACTTTCATTTTTTCAAAGAGGTCGAGATTTTCCTCGATTGTCCGGTCACGAAATGGGCTGTGTTCGCCCGGTGAGACTAATGTCCCCCTTGCTTTTCTCATCTCCTCAAAAGAAAGGTCACATACAAACGCTTTATTGGACTTAATTAAATCCTTGGCCCATTCAAAAAGCTGGTCGAAGTAATCCGATGCGTGAAAAAGCCGTTCTTCCCAATTGAAACCGAGCCATTTAACATCTTCCTTAATCGCTTCGGCGTATTCAGCCTTCTCTGCCACCGGATTGGTATCGTCTAGCCTAAGGTTACAAAGACCACCAAATTCCTGAGCAATTCCGAAATTCAAACAAATACTCTTTGCATGTCCGAGGTGTAAATAACCATTTGGTTCAGGAGGAAAGCGTGTGTGGACAGCACCCTTGTTTTTTCCGCTCTCTTGATCCTCTTTGACCCGCGTACGGATAAAATCTAGGTTTTTTTCACTATTTTCTGAACTCATAAATTAATTGTAATTGAAATGTAAAGAGTGGGGGCGGGCTTTAATTAATTCGGTCACCATATTGAACCCGGTATTGTTTTTCCAAGGACTTGAGTCCTTTTTTGCTGAGTCCAGCTCCTTCAGATGCGAGTACTTCAAGGGCTCTTCGTAGTCGTATACGAACCAAATCCAAACCGAGTATATTCATTGAATCAAAAATGGGGAGTGAGACATTACTGCCGCTGATTGCCTGGAAGAATAAGGGAAGGATTTCCTTTAATTTTTTTTCTTCCTTCTCCGCAATATTTTGAAAAACCTGTGAAATAGTATCCCGATCCCATGAGTTTA
>JABGUO010000408.1 GCA_018646565.1 Opitutia bacterium
CCGACGTAGGGAAGTTGCCTGTATCGTCCTGCGTAATCAAGTCCATAACCCACCACAAATTCGTCCGGGATTGAAAAGCCTGACCAGTCGGCTTTAAATCCATTTTGACGCCGTTCGGGTTTATCTAAAAAAACGCAACTATGGACGGAAGCGGGCTGCTTTGAAGTCACTTCATTAAAAACACTCTGTAATGTGTTGCCAGTATCCAAAATATCATCGACCAATAAAACATGCTTATCCCTGACATCAGATTTGAGGGAACTTAATATTCGCGGTGCAGTTTCTGGGTCAGTTGAATTGCCGTAACTGGATACCCGTAAGCAATCAAGTCGTAAGGGGATGGCTAAATTACGAATTAAATCAGCAGTAAATACTATCGCCCCGTCCAATAGAGTAATAATAATAATCTCTCGATTCTGATAATACTGATCAATCTCCTGACCGATTTCCTGAACACGTTTTTCGATCACCTCTTTGGTGAGAAGTATTTGTTTAATATCGTTTTTCAAGGAATTTGTTTTAGCAATTGATTAATACTGGATTGAGCTGAATTGGCGTATCCGCCTCCGAACAAATTAAAGTGATTGAGCTCGTGGTAAAGATTATAAAGGGTCTTTCGTGTCTTAAATCCCTGGTCGAGAGGGAAAGTTTTTTCGTATCCTTTATAAAATGACGAGTCAAAACCGCCAAACATATAAGTAAATGCGAGATCGGTTTCACGATCTCCATAATAAGTGGCTGGGTCAAAAATAAAGGGCTCACCTTTGGGGGTATAACTTGCATTCCCTCCCCATAAATCGCCATGTAGTAACGAGGGGACTGGAGTGTAGTTTACAAAGAAAGAATCAATGTTATTAAGGAGGTGTTTTTTCCCCTCAAACAATCGGCCTTTTTTCTCTGCTAAGCCAAATTGGTGATGGAGTCGGTAGTCTTTATAAAAAGAAACCCAATTTGTGGAATAAGGGTTAGGCTGCGGAGTCGCTCCGATGCAATTATCCTGACTCCATCCAAAATGCTCTCTGGGAGTACGATGCATTTGGGCGAGTAAAGTGCCCATTTTTTCTTGTCCACTTGCAGTGGGCCCACCTTCGGGGATAAATTCCAAAACAAGAAAAGAAGATAGCTCGGTCTCTCCCCAAGTTATGACTTGTGGTACTCGAATGGTATGCGTTTCTTCCATTTCGCGCAAGGCGAGTGCTTCCGCTTTGAAAAACGGTAAAAAAGAGGGTGCATTTTTTTTGAGGAAAAGGGGAGTGGAATCCATGCATTCGACCTTAAAACACTGATTTATGCATCCACCTGAAATGGAGCGTGCACTATTTAATCGTATCGATTTGCCAGTGCTTTCCGCAATGCAATCGAAGATTAAAGGTAAATCGTCCAAAAGTATAAAATTACTTTTCGAATGCGAATTCTTCTTCCAATTCGTTCAGAAGGTTCACGCATCCCTCTTCAAGGAGATTGAGCACATTTTCAAATCCTGATTCTCCCCCATAATAAGGGTCAGGGATTTCGGTTACATCTGGTCGGACATAATCACAAAATGATTTTATCTTGGATTGAAATGTCGGATCAGGAGAAAGTTTTGAAAGTTCTGAATAATTAAAATGGTCCATTGTTAGCAACAGATCTGCCTCTTCAAAGTCTTGATTAATTGCCATTCGAGCGGTTCCTCCGATCGGTAAATTTCTTGATTTTGCAGCTTTCTGCATTCTTGGATCAGGCGGATTTCCTTGATGCTGATTAATCGTACCGGCTGAATCGCAGGTAATTTTATCTTCTAGTGAGCGTTCTTTGACTAGTTTATTAAATGTGGCCTCGGCCGCGGGTGATCGGCAAATATTGCCCCAACAAACGAATAAAATATGCATGGGTTGCTTCTAACCGTAAAATGAGTCCCAGTTCAAGCAAGATCGTTTGTTCGATCTCAATCTTGACTTTTATGATAAAATATAGGTATAAAATAACTGATGAGCAACACCATAACCATATTAGGGTGCGGATATTTGGGCACTGCCCTTGCCGAACATTGTATTGGAAAAGGTTTTACTGTTTCTGCCCTTACCCGTAATGCAGAAACTGCAAAGAAACTTCATTCGATTGGAGTCTCTCAAGTGGTAGAGGCACAACTTCAAGAGAATGACTGGCATAGTCAGTTAGACTCCAATCAAGATTTTGTGGTTAATTGCGTGGGTGCCTCTTCTCCCGACAACCAAGGTTATATTACCTCCTATGTAGAAGGCCAGGATTCCGTAATGAAATGGTTGGAGGGAGGCAGTGTTGGTAGTTTTTTATTCACAAGCAGTATTTCAGTTTACCCACAAACTGAAAAAAGGTTTGTCGATGAAACCGCTTCTTGTGCTGGAGTTTCAGAAAAAGGTGGATTGTTACTCGCTGCTGAGCAAAAATGCTTCCCTCCTGTCTCTACTGTTAAAAGAAGTTTTATATTACGCCTGGCTGGTTTGTACGGACCTGACCGACACTTGCTCATTGATAAGGTTAAAAATGGCCAAGAATTCCAGGGTAATGCAGATCGTATTTTAAATCTTATTCATCGAGATGATGCGGTGAAAGCTATTCTAAATTGCTTGGAGTCAGATCAGTCGAATATCGGGCGTATTTACAATGTGTCTGATGGAAGTCACTCAACAAGAGGACAAATTGTAACATGGCTTGCCGAAAAATTGAAGGTCACGGTACCAACCTTTCAGGAAAATGATGAAGAGGGTACACCGAACCGAAAAGTTTCGAATAACCGGATTTTAGATGAACTATCCTGGTCTCCACAATTCTCTAGTTTTCAAACGGGATATGATTCAATCTTAGGTTCCGCCTAAGCAAAATATAAATTTAAAACATTATGGTTGGTGTCGGAAAATTACTTAAACAGGCTCAAAAAATGCAGCAGAAAATGGAGGAGGCACAAGCCCTTCTTTCTGAAGAAATTATTGAAGTCTCAGGTGGAGGCGGTGCAGTATCGATCAAGATTTCAGGACAAGGTGAATTCAAGGGATTACAATTAGATCCAGATTTTTTGAAAGAAGATCCTGCATTTATATCTGAAGCGGTATTGCAAACTATTCAGGATGCCTCTGAGAAGGCGAAAAAGAAGAGTGATGATGCA